>JBMLPO010000446.1:0-4098 GCA_049242065.1 Bacteroidia bacterium | reverse complement strand
AAATAAGGTTGTACCTCCAACTCCCAATCCGGCCCAAGTAGCTAAACAAGCACCAATTAAACCATTGAGAACTGGAATTAATATACCAAAAAAGATGAGTTTGAAGCCAACTTTTTTGAGATCTGAAATCCTTCTTCCTGTAACCAAACCAACTTCTAACAAAAACAAACAAAGGATACCTTTAAATGGGATTTCAAAAAATGGCGATACTTGCTCAAAACCCTTTTTACCAGTAATCATCCCGATTATTAATCCTCCAGTTAGTAACAAACTTCCTTTTCCTGTTAATAATTCATGCATGATTTTACTACCCGATTCACCACTTGTTCCTGAATTTTTTCTCGCAATAAAAATAGCAATCATAATTGCAGGTACTTCCATTATTGCCAACATAGCCGGCATAAAGCCTTCAAAACTAATTCCTTTTTGTTCGAGGTAAACACTGGTCTGACTGAATGTAACCACACTTACTGATCCAAAATGAGCAGCCATAGCGGCTGAATTAATACTATCAAATTTGGCGAGGTATCTCAAAATCAAATATACCCACACAGGAATCATACTACTCATTAAAATAGCTGCTAAACCTATTTTGTAAACTTCTTCAAAACTACTTGAAGACAATTTAACTCCTCCCTTGATTCCTATTGCAAATAGCAGATAAATGGTTAAACTTTGATATAAACTATCTGGAAATTTTAGGTCGCTTCTTACCAATGTGGCAAATACTCCTAAAACAAAAGATAGCACTATGGGAGAGCTAAGGCTATTCAGTAAAATTTCTAACATAGGTTTTTAAAAAGGGTAACCAACTCCAAAGTTAAAGATGGATTCATCCCATAACAATCCAAGGTCTCTATAAGTTTTGAAAACATAGCGTTCGTTCTCAACTTTTCTTGGATCAAATACAGGAATGGCCCAATCTACTCTAAACACTAAAAAATCTAAATTTAATCTAATTCCAGTACCTGCGCCAGCTGCAAGTTGTTTGTAAAAGCTATTTAACTTAAAAGTTGCATCTGGTCTACCATCATCTTTAATTCTCCAGATATTTCCTGCATCTGCAAAGATTGCTCCTTCAATGAATCGGTTGAAAATATTAAACCTGAATTCAAAATTGGCTTCTAGCTTCACATCTCCACTTCTGTCTAATTGTCCATCCACATTATAAGAACCTGGACCAAGTGAGCGTGGCAAAAATGCTCGAATACTATTGGCGCCACCATTAAAAAAACGTTTGTCAAATGGAACGAAATCGGGTGAATTCCAAAAAGGTAAAGCCAATCCACCTGCCAAACGGAAAACTACTCGGTTATTGACGTCTAAAAAGTGATTGTACCTGATATCAGCATATGATTTTATGTAGTTAAAAAAGCGAACATTGTTAATGGTATAATAGCCACTATCATTCACTTCTTTATTCAAGGCTTTAAATAGAATTCGAGGAATAATACCTGCAATTTCAATTGCATCCCACCTGAAATAGATATAGTTTTTTACCTTTTTATTTCCCTGATTTGAATACAACAAGCCAAACCTTGAATTGGTTATCAAGTTGTTTGCGAAAATGCTTTGTAAATATGGATCGTTTTTGCTTTGATTTTCTAAATCTATATTAGCAAAATCTGTTTTGATAAAACTAATTTCTGCTGGTGCAAAATTGTAGGTAATTTGACGCTTTTGGAATTGATAATTCAATCCTATTGTGAATACGTTCCTTAGCCAGCTTACATTTTTTTCGAAAATTACGGAGGAGGCAATGATGGTTTTATTGACAGTTCCAGAAAAGGAATTGTCTAGAAATCTCAAGCCTAATAATTTTGGAATGATTAAGTTGGCACTTAAACTCGATTCAAAACTGTTAAAAAAGGGTTTACTTGGAATGGTTGGCCCACGTTGTGCTTCTAATGAAATACGATATCTAATTTGTAAAATCTCTGCACCATTAAATATATTGTTGATATTGGTGGTTGCCATGGTAGCAAATCCATAATTTCTAAATGAAGAACCTGTTACCAAATTGGCTTGGTCGGTAGTAATTATTTGTGGTTCAAAAGAGATGTCGTACTTTTTAGCAGGACTCAATCTTACGTGGTAGTTAATTTGATTGGAATCTTTTGCATTCTGAATCAGACTAGCAGAAATATTCACTGTCCTAAAAACTTGTAAATCATTTAATCTTTGAAAACTTCTATTCGATCTTCTTTGACTAAAAAGTGATCCTGGTTTTACAGATATCAATGGTTCTAGAACTTTAGGGTCTAAGCGATATCCATTCGGAATGAAGTTAAAATGCTCTAGATGAATGGTATCTTTTGTTTTTAAACTGTCATTCATTCCGGGCATATCAATTTCAACATTGACTTGCTTAATGGAATAGATTTCATGTTTTTTAAAATTCTCAGGGTTTTTGATATTGAGTGCTAAAAAACTCCTGTATCCAGATTCCCAAGCAGTATCAAAATCGAATTCAATGGCTTCTTTGGTAAAGGCATAATATCCATTGCTCCTTAATATTTCTGTGATGCGATTTTGCTCATTGAACAAGTTTTCGAGTTTCAGTGGATTTCCTTCTCTTAAGTAAGAATCTTCTTGATTGGCAGAAACAATAGAATCTATTTTCTTATCTGAAATATGGTTTCTGATGCTGTATAAAAAATAAGGTTTACCTAAAGATACATCATATTTTACTGTTGCCTTGTGGTTTTTGCCAGTAATTGTATAATTAATTTCAGGGTAATAAAAACCTTGGGTTTTTAAAAATGCCTTCATGCTTTTTATGCTAGCATTGATATATGTACTATCTAAAATTACAGGCGGTTCACCCATATTATATCGAAGGAAGCGCTTGATTTTATTGTCTTTAGCTCCTGTTCCTAAAAAATACAAACGAAGTCGAAGTCTATAAAAACTGAGAATTTTTTTGTTTGGTAATTGTTTGATTTGGGATTCTAAATCAGAAGAATAAAAACGTGCAATTTCGCTTTCTTTAATTTTGATTGAGTTTTTATAAAGATAGGTTCCATCTTTGCGTGCATGTTTAGCTATATTGCATGCACCACTCAAGCCAACAATTAAAGCTAGCAAAAGAATTTTTCCTATGTTGTTTAAATCTGAAATCAAGTTAATTAAGTCGTTGAAAGATAAGAAAGCAAGGTCTGAACACCAAGTTTTCGTTTCCGAAGGTAAGAAGCTTACGGGAGATTTGTTAGTTTCAGGACTTGAATTAAAGCAACTCTATTGTTTTGAAGAGGTGCTTGGGGAAGCCGAATTTAAGCGCATTGATGCTTCTAAAATTCAGATTGTGAGTAAAAAAGAAATGGAACAAATGAGTAATCTCCAAAGTACTAGGGAGGTTTTGGCTTTGTTTCATTTTCCTAAACACGATGAATCTTCCTTGTTGAAAAATAATTTGATTTTGGCATTGGATACCATTCAAGATCCAGGAAATCTTGGAACCATTATTAGAATTGCTGATTGGTATGGAATCAAAGATATTTTATGCACTGAATCTACAGCAGATTGTTTTAATAACAAAGTCATTCAATCTAGTATGGGTTCTATAGGAAGGGTGCAAGTTCATTATGGAAAATTACAAGAGTGGTTTACTCAATTAAATTATCCTGTTTTTGCTGCCGATATGATGGGAGAAAATATCAATGAACTGAAAAGGGAAGAAAAGCTTATTTTATTAATAGGTAATGAGGGAAGTGGAATTAGTAATGACCTGAAAAGTTTTGTGACAAAAAACATCACCATACCAAGAATAGGTCAGGCTGAAAGTTTAAATGCAGCAGTTGCATGTGCAATACTGACACATCAATTGTTGAGGTAAAATCTGCCATTTTTGCGAAAAATAAAGATGGCACGCGAATTGAATCAAATACATGCTCTGTGGAGTAAAAATCAAATTGAATTATGAGAAAAGGTCCTGATAGTCTGTTAATGAGTAATATGATAAATGATGAGTCTGATTCAGCAGATTTTATTTCTTTGCTGAGTCAGGAGGAAGAAGAGGCTTTAGATAAAGAAAATGTGCCTAATATCCTGCCAATTTTGCCGCTTAGAAACACGGTTTTATTCCCAGGTGTTGTCATT
>JBMLPO010000445.1:0-2142 GCA_049242065.1 Bacteroidia bacterium | reverse complement strand
CTCCTAAGTTATTGCCTTTGTATGATTTAAAAGGTAAAACGGTTGTGGTGATTGATATATTAAGGGCTACCAGCACCATGTGCGTGGCTTTTGAAACCGGAATAGATAAAATTTTACCTGTTTCTACTCCCGAAGAATGTAGCATTTTTAAGGATTTTGATTTTCTAACAGCTGCAGAGCGTAATGCAGAGAAACTTCCTGGTTTTGATATGGGCAATTCACCTTTTGAATTTTTAAATCCCTTGATTGAAGGGAAAAAAATTGCCTTTACAACCACCAATGGTACAAAAGCAATAAAGTTAGCAAGACAACAAGAAGCAGCAGAAATAGTAATAGGCTCCTTTTTAAATATAGATGCACTCGAAAATTACCTCAGGGAAAAGAATCAACCAGTTGTGCTATTATGTGCTGGTTGGAAAGACAAATACAATTTAGAAGATACCTTGTTTGCGGGAGCCTTAGCTCAAAGATTAGCAGGAGAGGATGTGCAGGAAGATGACTCTTGTATTGCAGGAATTGCCTTGTTCGAACAACACAAAAACGAATTGGAAGCTTTGGTAAGAAAATCATCTCATGCTAGAAGATTCCAATTGTTACATAGCCAAACCGATGATGTATCATTTTGTCTGCAAATGAATTATACCCAAAAGGTGCCTCGATTAGTGGGTGAATACATTGTTGCTTCATCTCATTGATAAGAGCATTTTATGACTTGTTATGCTGATGAAATTCAATTTTTTTGTTCAGATAATTAGTCCTAAGTTTGCCGACCAAACGAAAAAACTATGATTATTGGTGTTCCAAAAGAAATCAAAAACAATGAAAATCGCGTAGGATTAACTCCAGCGGGTGTTTCAGCTCTTTGTAAAGCAGGTCATACTGTATATGTGCAAGCTACAGCCGGAATCGGTAGTGGTTTTAGCGATGATGAGTATGCTGCAGCGGGCGCTACTATGTTGCCAAGCATTGAAGAGATTTATGCTATTGCTGAAATGATTATTAAAGTGAAAGAGCCAATTGAGCTTGAGTATCCTTTGATTAAAGAAAACCAATTGTTGTTTACTTATTTCCACTTTGCATCTTATGAGCCATTAACCAATGCCATGATTGAGCGCAAAGCGGTTTGTTTGGCATATGAAACTGTAGAAAAGAAAGATCGTTCATTGCCATTATTGGTTCCAATGAGTGAAGTTGCCGGAAGAATGAGTATTCAGGAAGGTGCTAAATATTTAGAAAAACCTATGGGTGGACGTGGTATCCTTTTAGGAGGTGTACCGGGAGTTAAACCTGCTAATGTATTAATTTTAGGTGGTGGTATAGTAGGAACACAAGCTGCTAAAATGGCTGCTGGTATGTCTGCTGATGTAACTATCATGGATATTTCTATTCCTAGATTACGTGAGTTAGATGATATCCTTCCTAAGAATGTAAAAACAGTATTTTCAAACGAATACAATATCAGAGAAGCATTGAAACATGCTGATTTGGTTGTAGGAGCTGTTTTAATCCCAGGAGCTAAAGCACCACATTTAGTAACTAGAGACATGTTAAAAATTATGAAGCCAGGTACTGTATTGGTAGACGTTGCAGTTGACCAAGGTGGATGTATTGAAACATGTAAGCCAACTACACACGAAAATCCTACTTATGTAATTGATGGAATCATTCATTACTGTGTAGCAAATATGCCTGGTGCAGTTCCTTACACATCTACATTGGCATTAACCAATGCTACTTTACCTTATGCACTTCAATTGGCAAACAAAGGCTGGAAAAAAGCTTGTGCTGATAACGAAGAGTTAAGATTAGGTTTGAATGTGGTGGGTGGAAAAGTAGTTTACAAAGGCGTTTCAGATGCTTTCAATTTGCCTTACACTGAAGTAAGTGAAGTATTAAACTAAGTTTTACTAAAATTCAGATAGAAGCCGGTTTCGTTTGGAGCCGGCTTTTTTTATACTTTTTCGAATATTCGTATTCCAACAAATAGCGATTTTGAAAATTTAAATTTAATGAATAGAGTTGATTTCACTTTGGTCATTTTTGCAGAAATTCAAGACCCCGATAGGTGGTCTCTTGTTTATAGTAAAAATGTATGATATGTCTTCCCCCTTGTCTTGTGTCAACGCGGACCTTTGGTCCGCG
>JBMLPO010000444.1:0-1134 GCA_049242065.1 Bacteroidia bacterium | reverse complement strand
TTTCATCTCTGCCAATGGTTTCAAATTCACAACCTAAAACTTTATTGGTTTCAACTTTTTCTGTTTTTGTTAAAGTTGTTTTTCCGTCTTTACTTTTTAAGGTAACAACAAAATCCATGTTTTTTCCACTGCGAATAATACCAACTTTTACTTTATCACCAGGACTTTTTTTACCAACTTTTTCCTGAAGTTCGTTGGTTGTATTTACTTTTTCATCATCAATCGCTACAATAATATCTTTGTCTTTTATTCCTGCCGATTCAGCGGCGCTGTTTTCAGTTACTTTAGCAACGAATACTCCTTTAACTTCATTTAATCCTTCTTTATCAGCTAATTCACTGGTTACATCTTGAATTTGTACTCCTAATAAACCTCTTTGTACTTCACCATATTTTAATAAATCATCAACCACCTTTTTCATCAGGTTTACAGGAATTGCAAATGAATATCCAGCAAATTGACCAGTTTCACTAGCAATAGCAGCATTAATTCCAATTAGTTTTCCATCAGATGAAAGCAAAGCACCACCGCTATTTCCCGGATTTACAGCGGCATCAGTTTGTATAAAAGCTTCAATTGCGTATTGTGTTTCAGGATTTCTAGGGTCTCTTAACAGATTCAATCCTCGTCCTTTTGCACTTACAATTCCTGCTGTTACAGTTGAGGTTAAATTAAATGGATTCCCTACAGCTAAAACCCATTGACCAACTTTTACTTCATCAGAATTTCCTTGAACTGCAAATGGTAAATTTTTCTCTTCAATTTTTAATAAAGCTAAATCGGTATTGCGGTCTTTGCCAAGTAATTCAGCAGAATATTCTCTTTTATCATTTAAAATAACTTTGATTTTAGAAGCACCATCAACAACATGGTTATTAGTTACAATATAACCATCAGAAGTTATAATAACTCCAGAACCTGAACCACCTCTTGGTACATTTGGTTCCATTCTAAAACCAAAATCTTTAAAAAATCCATAAGGATCACCCTGCATCGATTCCTCATTAGATTTAGGGTCAATTGTTGTAATGATATGTACAACCGTTGGAGTTGCTAATTCAGCCACAGCAACAAAATCTGGTCTGTCAGGTTCTGCTGCAATACTGGCATATTTAGCTAAATAATTTTGGGTAA
>JBMLPO010000443.1:22143-26238 GCA_049242065.1 Bacteroidia bacterium | reverse complement strand
AATGCAGGTATTTATTCTTTGTCACATATATATCTCACAGATTTATCAGGAATATTACAAAGTTCAGAGAGCAGGTTATATACCAATCAGATAGTTCATGAGATGGATGATACCAAAAGAAAAAATGTGCCTATTCATATGGATATGCCAGGCTGGAGTGAAACTATAGGTTGCTTTAATGAATCAAAATTTAAAATAAAGAAATTCAATATCGATACCAGAATAGATGCCCATAAAGTTTATTTAAGAGCCGATATGACCATGTATCCTCCAAATGAAGCGAGTATGTATATGCAAACATTACCTGCTCATGAACTCAGAAATGCTGGAGGTTTTATGAATATTTCAAGACCCGTTTTTTCAAACCAGAAACTAGCGATTCAAGCTAGGATTGATTATTACAGACTTTCTATTTACAATGGATTTGGAGCAGATCAGTTATCGGCATTTAATATCAATGTAAATGAACATATCAATAATATACTTAAGAGTTTTGCAATCAATTGGAGCATCAGACTTAATCAATCTTGGAGTGCTGGCATGCAAGTTTCTACAGGAGAAAGAATAGCTTCATCAAATGAAAGATTGGGTTTTTATCTTTTTAATCGATTTGATGCTTTTGACTATTTAGGGAATATCAAATTAAAAAATGAAAAATCGAATCAGATTGAAATGTCAATTTCATTCATGAAAGAAAAATTCACCTGTAATTCAAAATTATTTTTTCACCACAATCCTGATGCAATTTATGCAGTTGCTTTACCCGGATATTCACCCATGACATACATGGCAAACGGTGTTAAAACCTATACCAATATTGATTTTGCAAGGTATATGGGATTTGAAACTGCCTTTAAATTATCCATCATTGATGATATCAAATACATGGGAAGTTTTAGATATACCTATTCAACAAATTCCTTCAACTATGCCATGCCATTGACGCCTCCATTTAAATTTCAGAATTGTATTCAATGGACAACAAACAAAAACAATATTCAATTCGAAACCGATTTAGTTAGTGCGCAGAACCGAGTTAATCCAGATTTTTTAGAGAAAAAAAGTCCTGGTTTTATATTGTCTAATTTTAGATATTCAAGAAATATGAAGATTAAAAAAACAGATATTCAATTCATGTTGGCCATTGAAAACCTATTCAACAAAAACTATTATGAACACCTGGATATCATGAAAATAGCAAGACCCGGCAGGAATTTTATTTTCGGATTCAACTTGAGCTATTGATTTTGCCCTTTTATCTGAACTTATTCACCTTTATGTAATCTTGAGCATTTGCGCAATTATTTGAATATTATTGCATACTCAATGAAAAAGTTTTTCATCATATTCAATCAAATCCTAGAAAGTGGTGCATTTGCATTAGAAGCCCTCAAGGCTAATAGGGTAAGAACTTTCCTTTCTACACTAGGAATTACCATTGGTATTTTTTGTATCATCATGGTCTTGAGTATTGTAGATTCACTTGAGAAAAACCTCCAAGAAAGTGTTGAATCACTAGGTAAAGATGTGGCTTTCGTTGAAAAATGGCCTTGGGAATTTGGTCCTGATTATAAGTGGTGGAAGTACATGAATCGCCCCAATCCCAATTTGTCTGAATTAAAAAAAATTAGTGAACAAAGTAGCTTGAGTTCTGCTACAGCTCTTACAATTGATCTTCCAACATTCACAGTTAAATCGGGTGCACGCTCTGCTGAAGGTGTGAGAGGTATTGCTGCAAGTTATCATTATTCTTCTATCAGAGCCCTTGATTTTTCATTCGGTAGATACTTTACAGAATCAGAAGCCAACAACGGAGATGCTGTTGCTATTATTGGTTGGGCGATGTATGAAAATTTATTTCCTGGAGGAATTTATCCCATCGATAAAGTTATTAAAATCAATGGTAAACAATTCAGGGTATGCGGGGTAGTTAAAAAAGAGGGTGAGAGTTTAATCAATAACAGCATGGACAATGTATTTGTTATTCCTGTAAAAGCTTCTAATTCTTATATCAGAGTGAATAGCAATATGACCAATAGCAGAATTCATGTGAAGGCAAAACCTGGTGTTTCTGTTGATATGTTAGAGGATGAATTAAAAGGAGTAATGAGAAGTGTAAGAAAGTTGAGACCCATGGAAGAGCCTGATTTTGCTGTAAACAAAACCACCATGCTTTCTGAACCTTTAAAACAATTGTTCTCAGTTGTTAGTGTAGCGGGTTGGGTAATTGGTGGATTCGCTATGTTGGTGGGTGGATTTGGAATTGCCAATATCATGTTTGTTAGTGTGAAGGAAAGAACGCAACAAATAGGTATTCAAAAATCGCTTGGAGCTAAAAATTATTTTATACTAATTGAATTCCTTGTTGAATCTGTTTTGTTATGTATTGTGGGTGGAACCATTGGCTTATTCTTAGTCTATTTATTGGCTGAAGCTGTCAAATATGTATTTGAAATGAACCTTTTCCTCAGTTATTCCAATATCATTTTGGGTTTATTTGTTTCGGTTGCAATTGGAATTATTTCAGGATTTATTCCTGCTTGGTCTGCTGCCAAACTTGACCCAGTAGAAGCTATCAGAGCTAAATAAATTATGTTTGTAAGCGGATTCACCATTATAAGAAATGCAGTTCAGTACGATTATCCCGTGCTAGAATCCATTCAATCTATCCTGCCGATTTGTGATGAAGTAATTGTTTTGGTTGGTGAATCAAGTGATGATACTTTATCAATCATTCAATCGATTCAATCAGATAAAATTAAAATACACCATTCCCTTTGGGATGATAGTTTAAGAGAAGGTGGCAAAGTATTGGCTGTTGAAACAGATAAGGCAATGGATTTGATTCATCCAAATGCTGATTGGTGTTTTTATATTCAGGCAGATGAGGTGTTTCCAGAAAAAGATATTCCTACTTTAAAAAATGCAATGAGTCAATATTTGAACAATTCAAGTGTAGAAGGACTCTTGTTTGAATATGTGCATTTCTTTGGTAGTTATAATTTTGTTGCCAGCTCAAGAGATTTTTACAGGAATGAAATCAGGGTCATTAGAAGAAACCCTGCTATCAGGTCTTATAAAGATGCACAAGGGTTTAGATTGGCTGGAAGGAAATTAAAAGTGAAAAAATCTGGTGCATCTATTTACCACTATGGTTGGGTGCGTCATCCAGAGATGATGTCACATAAGATTAAAAACTTCCACCAATTGTGGCATAGCGATGAATGGATAGCTTCTCAAAAACAACTAAATGAGGCTTTTGATTACAATGGAATAGATGCCATTGATACTTTTCAAGGTCACCATCCACAAGTGATGTTAAAAAGAATAAGTGAAAAAAATTGGGACTTTCAACCCGCATTGAATAAAAAAAATATACCTTTCAGAAAAAAAGCACTTTACCTGATTGAAAAACTTTTTGGAATTCGATTGGGTGAATACAAAAACTATCAAATTCTGAATGAATAGTTCCCAAACTTGGAGCGCAAAAACTTTTTATGTATCCTGCCTATTATTGGTGGCAGGAATGATGTTAATAGACGTAGCAAGAGCCTTGGCTAGTATCGGTATGATTCTAATGGCTCTAAGCGGAATTCTATTTTGCTTAGCTAATTACAATTCTTGTAAGCAAAGAAAACAAGCGGTTTACTTTTCATTGATTGGATTGTTTTTGATGCTTCTTCCCTCCTATTTTTATTCGGATAATTTAGATTACTTATTTGAACGTTGGCAAATTGCACTTCCGTTCTTAATACTTCCTTTTTTTTGGATGAAAGGTCCAATTCTACAAGAAAAAGAAACACTTTCTATTTATGCTTTCTTTTTGGTTTGTGTTAGTATGGTTGCAATCCATGCATTTGTATTTTATCTATTTCATTTGGAAGCTGTAAATGAATTGTATTTGCATAGTCAGGTAATGCCAACATTGGTTACACATCATCCAACTTTTAGTTTAATGACTGCCTTTGGAACCTTTATTGGATGGACACTTTACCATGAATCATTTTACTTTAAACATGTTAAAATTGAAAAATGGATATGGGCTAGTTTGGGATTATTTCTGTTTATTTTTACCCATGTGTTTTCTGTAAGAAT
>JBMLPO010000443.1:18363-22133 GCA_049242065.1 Bacteroidia bacterium | reverse complement strand
GGCTTTATATGGACTGATTTTTTTACAAGTTTTCATTTATATCTTTAAGAAAAAACAAATTCTGAATGCAATACTGGCATTGGTTCTGATTTTAGGCACAGGCGCTAGCATATTGTTTTTGTCCCCGACCTTCAGTAATAAAATCATTAATACAAATGAAGACTTGGAGGCCATGAAAACAGAGGGTTCTGCCAATAATAAATCATTAGCAAGTCGAATGATTTCCTATAAAAATGCGCTTGAAATTACCCAAAATAGTTCTTGGTTATTGGGTTGTGGTTTGGGTGATATTCGAGATTTAAACACACAATTATTCAAGGAAAAATATCCAGATGTAAGTAAACCTATTATTCCGCACAATCAGTTTCTTTTTATCTTAGCTGCTACGGGAATAATAGGACTCATCCTATTTTTATTTTTCTGGATTTACCCATTGTGGTATCTGAAGCAATTTGCACATCCATTTCTTTGGGGTATTTATACTTTGATGTTCCTTTCTTTTCAAGTAGAAGCGGTTTTAGAAACACAGTTGGGTGTAGCCTTCTGCATTTTCTTTATTCTTTTAGGTATTCAAACAACCTTTGCCCGTATAAAATTGACTACAGAAATGTAAGTACTTGTTTTATCCCCAATTTTCATATATTTAATTTTTAATCAAAAAGCATGAGAAGAATATTTACTATGTTTTTCATGTTGTGTATAGCTTTTTCAACCCTTGCACAACAAAACCAAATCAGTCCGGAAGCCTTGTTAAAAAAGGAACTTCAAAGAATTGGATTCAAAAATTATGACCAGATAGGTATTGCTGTTAGTAGCAGTTACACGGATTCAAAAACTGGAATCAAACACATTTATTTCAACCAAACTGTAAATGGTTTAGAAATTTTTAATTCTTCATCAGCCCTTCATATCAATCAAAATGGTCAAATCTTAAAATTTGACAATGAGTTGATGGATGGAGTAAACCCAAATCAATTATCTAAAATCCCTAGCATTCAAGCTGAAAAAGCTTTGGCTAGCACCGCAGCTATGCAAGGCTTGGAATTAAAATCAGCTTTAAACAAAACTGCCAATCTAGAAAATGGTAAATTGGTTTGGAATGCAGGTTCGTACTCTTCTGAAAAAACATATAGTAAATTAGGTTATTTCAAAACTGGAGAAGCTTTGAAATTGGTTTACAGTGTTGAAATGTACCAAGATGAAACCAATGATTGGTGGAATGTAATGGTGGATGCAAACAATGCTGAGATTGTAAATCAAACCAGCTATACTGCTCATTGTAATCCGAATGAACTGTCTAGAATAAGCACACTAAAGAACAGCGATTATATTTTTGCGGGTGAGCAAGAAAACCAATATGCATTAGGTAAGAAATCAACTCAAGAGTCGTACAGAGTTTTCGCACTTCCTGCTGAAAGTCCGGCTAAGGGTCCTCATGCATTAAGAAGTAATTTATATGATGAAGATGCTTCTCCTTACGGTTGGCACGATACAGATGGAGTAGAAGGTCATGAGTTCACCATTACTAGAGGTAATAATGTTTGGGCAAAAGATGATACAACTGGTAGCAATGGCACAACAGGATTTGCTCCAGATGGTGATTCTAGTTTGGTATTCGATTTCCCTTTCGACCCTAACCAAAATCCAAGAAAAAGTCTTGCAGCTGCTGTAACAAATTTGTTCTACATGAACAATGCTTTACACGATATTTTCTATCATTATGGATTCAATGAAGAAAGCGGTAATTTCCAACAAAAGAACTATACCGGTTTAGGTAAAGGTAATGATTATGTGCAAGGAGATGCGCAAGATGGAAGCGGAACTTCTAATGCGAATTTCGCTACTCCAGTTGATGGTTCAAGACCTAGAATGCAAATGTATTTATGGCCTAGCGACAACAGTGCAGCTCAAAACAATTTCCTTTATTTGAATAGTCCTAATTTTCTTGCTAGTGTTTATAATGCACCTCAGGCCTCTTTTACTCCTCCACTTACAAAAACTCCTATTACTGCCGATATCGTATTAGTTAGAGACAGCAATGCTACTACCAGCACAGGTTGTGGTTTAATTGCAAATGCAAGCGAAATTGCTGGAAAAATTGCTTTGATTGACAGAGGAACTTGTACCAATTCAAATAAAGTTACAGCCATGCAAAACTTAGGTGCTATAGCAGTAATTGTGGCTCAAACCTCAACAGCTTCACCTACAATTATGACTGGAGTTGGAACTGGTATCAACATTCCAGCAGTACAAATCAGTAAAGCTCATGGTGATTTGATTAAGAATGCTTTGAAGACTGGTCCTGTTAACGCAACTTTAGCGGATTCAACTGTTGTAAGTAATGCTCCTGTATATGATAGTGATTTTGATAATGGTGTAATTGCTCATGAATATGGTCATGGTATTTCAAACAGATTAACAGGTGGTCCAGCAAATTCATCTTGTTTAGGTAATGCAGAACAGGCTGGTGAAGGTTGGAGCGATTTCTTTGCATTGGCACTAACAACCAGAGAATGGGAAGTGAATTCTGTTAGCAGAGGAATTGGTACTTACGTTTTCAATCAAGATTCTAATGGATTAGGTATTCGTCCTTATAAATATTCAAGAAGTATGACCATCAATCCTGTTACTTATAACAGCATTAAAACATTGAGTCAACCTCACGGCGTTGGTTTTGTATTTTGCTCTATGTTGTATGATATCTATTGGGATATGATTGATTTATATGGATTCGATCCTGATTGGTACAATGGAACTGGTGGTAATAACAAGGCAATGCAATTGGTAATCGACGGATTAAAACTTCAAAAATGTTCTCCAGGATTTGTAGATGCTAGAAACGCTATATTATTAGCAGATTCAATAAACAATGGTGGTATTCATAAAGAATTATTATGGAGAAACTTTGCAAGAAGAGGTTTAGGTTTTAGTGCAGATCAAAAATTAAGCTCGTCTAGAAGTGATGGTATTCAAGCATTTGATATGCCAGGTGGTATGACAGGAACGAATGAGGTCTTAAATGAAAATGATTTAAGAGTTTATCCAAATCCTTCTAGCGATTATTTCTTGATTGATATTTATGGTGGTGGATTCATTGAAAAAATTGAAGTGTTTGATATCAATGGAAAATTAATCCTGAATAAAAATTGTGAAACCCGCGAATGCTTAGGTACTCAAATTGATATGAGCCAAGCGCAGGCTGGAATATATTTCTTAAAAGTTAGTTCTAATAAAGGAAGTACGACAAAGAAATTAATCTTGAATTAATTCAAAGTTTGATTTCGAATAATAAAGGTCAGTGTGTAAACCACATTGGCCTTTTTTATTTTTCACAATTATTTTGATGTTCAAATTCAATTAAATAATAAATGTAAAATGGCATCATTATTGAAATCAAACCCAATAACCCATTAGTGTATGTTGAAAATCTTTATTAGAAATTAATATCAAACAATTAAACTATATTTAAAAAATTTAAATGCTTTGTTTTATAAAAATCCATGCATTAAGTACAATGGGTTTTCAATTAAATAAAGACTGAAACAAGGCCATCTTTGTAGTAGCTGCCAAATTGAAGTATTAAATTTACATCTATTTTGGCAGCGTCTAAAATCTGACCAGTTTCTGTATTTTTCAGCGGGCCTTATCTATGAAATTCAACATGAAAAAGCTATTTATTTGTATTCTTTTAATTCCTTTTTTCAGCTTCGCTCAGGAGAATCCTGATTGTTTTGTGCAAAAAGACTTTCTTATTATTCATTCAAGTAAAG
>JBMLPO010000443.1:0-18353 GCA_049242065.1 Bacteroidia bacterium | reverse complement strand
AAGCTTATCAAGATTATCAATCAGCTTTAATAACCGCACAAAAAGCGAGTAAGGCACTCAATTTGCAATTAGATCTAAGAGAGTTAAGTCCAGTAGCTGATACAGCAATTGGATTAAGTTTCCCCTATTATACTTGCAAATCAATAGATGAAGATATGCAAGCTCCTGACACTACTTGTTATATCGCGAGAGGTAATAGCAATGATGGAGATTACATCAGTATTGAATACTCAAGTGCGTATACTGGTTTTGCAAGAGCTTATTATATTGTTGTGGTATCATGTCGACCAAAAAATGATGCGCCTATGAAAGCCTTACTGAACAAAGTCAAAAGTAAATTCAAAGATGCCTATATCAAAAGATCAATCGTGTATATATGCTGCATGAATTAATATTCTGACTATTTTAAGAAATCAAAATACTAATATGCTTTCTTAAATTATTGAATATGAATAAAACCTATCTCATTGTCTCCATTCTTATTCTGTTTGGAGCATGTATATCTAAAAAAAACACGACCATCAATCAAGTTCCAGCTGCATCTGAAGTAAAGGAAGAAGTTTCAACTCCTATTATTCAAGAAACCAATCCTGAATTCGTTTACAAGCAAAAATGTGGAGCTTGTCATAAGCCATATCATCCTTCAGATTTTACAGAGACGGATTGGAAAATTATTGTTCCTGATATGGTAAATAAAGCCAATAGAAATTCTACTCAAATTGGCCCTGGACAACAAGAACTAATCTTGAAATATGTATTAATGAATGCAAAAAAATAAATGCATAAATACAAAAACTCCACACCACAATTCATGACTTAAAACTCAAGCTAAGCAAAATTCATTATTCCTGAATAAGCATAATTCAGAAAGTATTAAAACAGCGATTTAGTAGCTCTAAAGTATAAAATTTGCAAGCCCCCAGTCAGTTAAATGCGCTTGAAGAATGTTTCTTAGCTAAATGCTTGCTCTTATTACTTGCTAAAAGATATGATAACCTATTGTATAAGGAATGAACCTAATGGAGGCTCTTAACCCAAACAAACTGCTAGTATCCAAAGCATACAACTACTTCGACCAATACCAATCCTTCTCTTGCCTTTGTTTCCAATAATCCATGCTAAGAACCTTACCATCTTTAGTTTGTAGTTCTCTATTGATGATGGTCTTAATGGGACTAAAACTGGTAACTGTAACACCTACAGTAAAGGTTTGAGGCAATTCTGGTATTGGCTCATCAGGATTAGAAGTTTTAGCTGCTTTTGGAGGCGGAGAGTTTACAATGATTACAGTATAGCCGTTGTGCTCTAATACATCTTTTAAAAAGGCAACACGCGCTTCTGTACAGTTTTTCTCAACAATAGCACATTTGATTTCATTCAAATCCTCAAATACATGATTTCCGTTTAATGCCATAAGATTATAATAATTGTTGAATGAAGTTAAATAACCAATTGCTTACACCTAAGCCTAGAACTGCTAGCATACAAAGGCTCAAAGAGATTTTAATTGGTAGTGAAATGGGCTTTTCCTCTATAACTTCTAATGGTGCATCCATAAATATGTACTTCACTATTTTTAAATAATAATAAAGTGATACCACCATGTTCAAGGCAATAAACAATATCAAATAAAAATTGCTATTATTTATTCCTGATCCAATTAAAAAGAACTTACCAAAAAAGCCCGCTGTTGGCGGAATTCCAGCTAGTGAGAATAAACAAATTGCCATTACCCAACTTAGAAACTTATGCTCTTGATAAAAGCCTTTGAATACCGATAAATTTGATTTCGCTCCTGCATTCTCTAACCAAGCTGCAACTCCAAAGATGCCCAAACTTGAGAATAAATAAATCAAAACAAAATAAATGATGGAAACAATTGACTGTTCTGAGGGCATAATTAAAGCCAATAAAATAAATCCAACTTGCGCTATGGAGCTAAATGCAAGAAAGCGCTTGATTGAACTTTGTCTTAAAGCAAACATGTTTCCAATAAAAATAGTAATTGCAACAGTAATACTAACCAAAGCAATCCATATTTGAGGAACTTGCATAAACAATGGCGCCAATACTGAAATGAATACAAATGCCATTGCAGCCTTTGATACCATAGCCAAGTAAGCTGTGATATTCAACGGTGCACCTTGGTAAACATCTGCAGTCCAGAAATGGAATGGAACTGCGCTAATTTTAAAAGCAAATCCACTGAACACCAAAATCAATCCCCAAATTTCTGCCATCGATGACAATTTAGTATCTGTCATGCCAACAGATATTTGTTGAATATCTAAACTTCCGGTGCTACCATATAACCAACTCAACCCAAATAACATCATAGCTGAAGCAAATGCCGAGGAAAGTATCAACTTCACTCCTGCTTCACCTGATTCTTGTTTTTGTAAATCGAAAGTGGCAAGGGCTGCTACTGGTATTGAGGCCATTTCTAAACCTAAATAAAATATGAGCATATTTCCTGCAGATAACATCAAACACATACCTATTAAGGAAACCAAAATCAGTATGGCATATTCTGCTGCATGACTATGTTTACTTAACCACTCCTTAGCTTGCAAAACAATCATGGCACTTGCAAAAACAAGAATCATTTTTTCAAAAAAGTTAATGGATGTCACCTGAACCATATTACCAAATAAATTTCCGATATGTCCCAATAACCATGAAAGAGGAAGTATTAAAACCAAGCCTAGAAAAAGGTAATTGGCATAAGAATCATTATGGGTTTTATCGTTAATTTTTAATCCCAGCATAATTAAAACCAGTAAAAACAAAAGTGTTTCTATGGGCAGGTATTGAAATAATTGTACGAACATACTAAGGTAGAATAATTTGGTGTGTAAACTGATCCATGATAATCTGTGCGTCTTTGCTCACCAAACCAACAAACCAAAATGGTGCAAGTCCCATGAACAAAACAGTAAAACTTAATAAACCTGTAGCCAATTTATCTGTTAAACTGGCATCTTCAAGTTTGAGGTAATCGGCATTTTTAATTGGGCCCATGATTACTTTACCAACTGCTCTTAAAATATAAACAGCTGTTACAACAATTGAGGCTATTGCCATGATACTGGCAAAACGATGAAAGAAATCTGCGTGTTGCCATGAACCAACAAAAATGGTCATTTCTGCTGCAAATCCGCTTAATCCAGGCAATCCTAATGAACACAATCCAGCTATGATAAAAATACTCGAAATAAATGGCATCGATTTTAATAAGCCACTCATTTCTTCTACTTTTCTAGTATGTGTCCTTGAATAAATAATTCCAATCGCACCAAAGAATAAGGCGGTCATTAATCCATGTGAAACCATTTGCATAATAGCTCCAGTTATTGATGTTTTGGTGAGCATGCCAATTCCTAATAGTATAAAACCACAGTGACTAATAGATGAATAGGCATTGATGTATTTTAAATCGGTTTGCATCAATGTTGCAAAGGCTCCATAAATAATTGCTATGCTAGCCAATGTTACAATTATCCAAGAATAAGCTGAGGCTGCTTCTGGTAATAAATAAGTGGCAACCCTCAAACATCCAAAAGCTCCTAATTTCATTGATATTCCAGCAAGAAACATGGAGCCTGCAGTGGGTGCAGAGGAGTGTCCATCTGGAACCCAAGTATGAAATGGAAATAAGGCAGTAAACACACCAAAACCAGTAAACAACATGGGGAATACCAACATTTGAATTTCTTTTGATGGTGGATTGGCTGCCATTTCAATGATTGAAAATGTATGTCCGTTTTGTAAATACAACCACAACATCCCTACTAATATCAATGCGGAACCTGCCATCAACATTAAGACCAATTTAAATGCACTTTTTTCTTTTTCTCCACTACCCCATATCCCAATTAATAAAAACTTAGGAACAACTGCGAGCTCTAAAAAGAAAAACAGGGTAAACAAATCAAGAGAGCAAAAGAATCCATATGCGCCGGCACTTAAAAGATTTAATAAAATAAAAAACTCCTTGGGTAATTTTTCCATATTCCAAGAAATCAATGAACCCGCCAAGACCACAAAAGCGGTCATGAGTAACATGGTCATGGCCATTCCATCAATACCTAAGCTGATATGTATATTCCAGTTGGCAAACCATATGCTATCATATAAAAATAAAAATTGTTCTTCTGCACCTGCAGCCCTGCTTAACATATAGTCACGCAAAAGAAATAAAACCAATACCAACTGAATGCTAGCTCCTATTGTAGAAATGATTTTGCTATTTTTTTCACCCGGCATCAATAACAAAGCCAATGCAATAAAAAATGGGAATATGCTGATAAATAATAATGGACTTGACATAGACTTATTTTAAAGGGCGAATAATAAAAACAACAACAATAAGGCCGCAAAGAAGTACATCATATAATCTTGCAGTTTTCCTGATTGCAGGAATTTAAATTTTCCTGCTACAGTATGAGTTTGTTCTCCTGATTGTACCATGATGGCATCAATAATATGCTTATCGAACCAAGCTGCAGGCCTTCCAACAAAAGGAAAAATCAAGCCTTTGGTGATAAATAGATAAATTTCATCTATATAAAATTTATGGTAGGCCGATTGATAGATTCGTCCAAAAACAGCAGTCATCTTATCCGACAAATCACTTTCTTTTTGATACATAACATAAGCCAATACAATTCCAACTAAAGCCAATAAAACAGGTGCCACAGAAAACATCAAATGCAAATGCGACTCCAATGGCAATCCATCTGAACTTATAAATTTTCCAAAAGGAATGAAGCCTGATAATACTGCTGGTATAGCCAATATCATTAATGGTATTTTCATACTCCAAGTCCCTTCAGCATGATGTGTATCGTGAACATGAACTTCTTTATTCCAGAAAATTTTAAAATACAACCTGAACATATAAAAGGCAGTAAGTCCAGATGTGATCAATGCGATGCCGTAAACAATTGAACTTTTGTGATAGGCTGCTAATAAAATTTCTTCTTTACTAAAAAAACCAGAAAATGGTGGAATACCTGAAATAGCTAAACAGGCCATTAAAAATACGAAATGCGTAATGGGCATGTATTTTCTCAAGCCACCCATATCACTCATGTCATTGCTGTGTACCAAATGTATGATGGTTCCTGCTGATAAGAACAATAATGATTTAAAAAATGCATGTGTAAACAAATGGAAGAAAGAAGCAGAAAATCCTAATCCTGCTTCAGCGCCCATTCCTGAAACACCCAATGCAAACATCATAAAACCAATTTGCGACATGGTTGAATATGCAAGTACTCTTTTGATATCTGTTTGGGTACAGGCGATGATAGCGGCAAACAATGCAGAAAATACTCCAATAAAAGTAAGAATTCCCATTACCCATTCATTCAATACAAAAATTGGGAACAGCCTTCCTACTAAAAATACACCTGCAACAACCATGGTAGCTGCATGGATGAGTGCTGAAACTGGTGTGGGTCCTTCCATTGCATCTGGCAACCATATGTGCAAAGGAAACATGGCTGACTTACCAGCTCCACCCATCAACACCAGCAACAATCCCCAATTCAATGAACTCAATCCTAAAAACGCAGGACTTGAAGCATTCAGGTAATAGGCAGAATCATTTGCTGCTAAGCGATTAATTAAGGTAGAAAAATCAAGTGTTTCGGCTTCAAATGACAAAATGAGAATACCAATTAAAAATCCAAAATCCGCAAAACGTGTAACAATAAAAGCTTTTTTAGACGCTGCAACTGCGGTCTCTTTATGGAAATAATATCCAATCAAAAGGAATGAAGAAACACCTACCAATTCCCAGAACATATAAATCTGAAAAATATTAGATGATAAAACCAGACCTAACATGGAAAAGGTAAACAAGGAAAGAAATGAATAATAAGTTGCATATCGTTCTTCACCTTTCATATAACCCAAGCTATACCATTGTACCATTGAAGACACAAAGGTGACAACCAACAGCATCATGATACTCAATGGGTCTAGCAGGAATCCCATATTGATGCTCATGCTTTCAGTAAAACGTAACCATTCAAATGAAAAAGCTAAAAAACCTTGATTGGCACCGGCAAGTTCTTTAAAATTCAAAGCCAAATTAATGCTTAAAAACAAAGAACATAACATGCCTAATAGTGAAATATAACCTGCTATTCCTTGCAGGTATTTTCTTCCAAATAATCCCAATAATACAAATAGGCTAAATGGAATTCCAGGAATTAAAATTACGGTTGTAAGTGTATTCATTTTTAATTCCTCCTATTTTAAAGTGTCAGCATCATTTACATCTATTGATTTCATTTGACGGTACAAATGAATAATGATGGCAATTGCAACAGCAGCTTCTGCAGCGGCAATGGTGATGATAAATATACTAAAGAACAATCCGTCTGCATTTTCAGGATGCAGGTATTTGTTGAATGCTACAAAGTTAATATTGGCACTATTGAGCATTAATTCAGCCGACATTAACATGGTAATCATGTTTCTTCTTGTTAAGAATCCATATATCCCTAAAAAGAAAAGTAGGCTGCTGATGATTAATATATGGTATAATCCAGGTTCGGTACTCATAGTGTTATTTCCCCCTTTTCTTGTGAATCATTTTTAATTTTTACAGCTATCACTATACAACCAATCATAGCGGCAAGCAATAAAAGCCCAACCATTTCAAATGGTAATATATAACCACCTGCTTCTGTGCTGAGCAATTTCTGACCCAGTTCTTTTGTAGTTCCTAATAACGGATTGTTTTCTGCTGTTGATTTTAGATTGAATTCATTGATGCATAACCAAGTAAACAAAAAGCCAAATACAACCGCAGCGCCTGAGGCAATGCTTCGCCAGAGTTGTGGCTTTTGCATATCAGAGCCGGAATCTTGTGTAAGAAAAATTGAAAAAATAATCAATACAATAATTCCCCCTACATAAACAATGATCTGAACGGCTGCAATAAATTCTTGGTCCATATAAAAGTACAAACCTGCCACTCCAATTAATGAAAACAACAAATAAATAGCTGCCCTAAAAATTTTTGTTGAGGTAACTGCAAGAAAAGCAGTTGATCCAATCAAGAGGCATAACAAGTAAAATATAACACTGGCGCTGCTCATATTATTCAACTCCCTCCATAATTTTTGAATCAGGTTGATTCAGTATTTTCTTTAATAACTTTTTATCATATACAGCATGTTCAAATGTTTGTGCCATCACAATGGCATCAGAAGGACATGCAACAATGCACAAATTGCACAGAGTACATAAGTCGTGGTGATAGATAAAACTATCTATGCGTTTTTTCTTTTTACCATCTGGCAAAATTTCTTGCTTGGTAATGATTTTGATGGTTCCATTAGGACAGGCTATTTCACAAGCCTGACATCCAGTGCAGCGATGTTCGTTTGCTTCATTGTGCGGCATTACCACCTCACCTCTGAAACGATCTGCCATTTTTAAGCTAGCACGATTATCAGGATACTCTTCTGTTTGAATTTCCTTCAAATGAGTAAAGTAATATCCTGTGAGTTTCATGCCCGTCAGCAGTGATTTCACCGACCTATATATAGTTGAAAAATATTCTTTGATAAACATATTTCCTTAATTAAAAATGCAAGCCGTAGATAGCAATGATGGTAATAAGAATGGTATTCACCATGCTAATAGGCAAGAGATATTTCCATTCCAAATTCAAAAGTTGATCCACCCGCAAACGAGGGAAGGTCCACCTGAACCACATGATGATAAAAATAATCATGAAGGTTTTTCCCATGAACCAAACAAAACCTGGAATATAATCCATGATGTGGTTAAAGGCTTCGAAATTTCCAAGATGTAATGGCATCCAACCTCCTAAGAAAATTGTTGCAGCAATGGCAGATACAACAAATAGATTGATGTACTCCGATAAAAGGAACATAGCAAATTTCATCCCTGAATACTCTGTATGAAATCCTGCAGTTAACTCCTGCTCTGCTTCAGCTAAATCAAATGGCGCTCTATTGATTTCAGCTGTTGAAGCAATAATAAAAATCACAAATGATATAATAACAGGAATATGTCCTTTAAACAACCACCAACCATTCGATTGGCTATTGATGATATCAGACATCTGTAAACTACCTGTTAAGATTACAATTGAAATAAGAGACAATCCGATTGACAATTCATAACTCACAATCTGGGCGCCACTTCTCATGGCTCCTAAGAGTGAATATTTATTGTTACTCGACCATCCTGCCATTAAGATTCCAATCACTGAAATAGATGAAACTGCAGACACATATAAGATGCCTATATTGATATCCCACAATTGAAAATCGGGAGCAAATGCCAATGGTGCAACTACTAAAAAAGAAGTAATTACCATAATCATAGGCGCCAAATTAAACAAGAATTTATCTGAACTATTGGGCGTTAATCCCTCTTTTAATAAGAGTTTGATGGTATCTGCAATGATTTGTAAAGTGCCTTGAGGACCTACTCTATTCGGCCCTAATCTAATTTGCATGAATGCTGCTACCCTTCTTTCCATCCAACCTAGATAAAAGCAAAGCAGTACTAAAAACACAATGAGGCTTAGGCCTTGTATCAACATTTCTGTTGCCTGCAAAGCAAATCCTTCACCTAAGATACTTAATAAACTTTCATGTATGGATGAAGCAATGGAGGACAATGAAATGGCAAGTAAAGTTTGATTCATGATCTTATCTATCTATATCAGGAATAATTAAATCTAATGTCGACATGATGGCAACCAAGTCGCCAATTTTGGAACCTTTGGCCATGTGTGGTAAGGCAAAAAGATTAGAAAAATTAGGAGAGCGGTATTTAATTCTATAGGGACTTGCAGCACCATCACTCACTAAATAAACACCCAATTCACCTCGCGCTGTTTCTACTTTTTGATAGAATTCACCTTTGGGTAATTTGATGACATTTTTTGTTTTGGCTTGAATCTCTCCTTCAGGAATTTGATCAATCAGTTGTTCAATAATTGAAACAGATTGCAACATTTCTCTCATGCGTACCATGTATCTCGCATAACAATCTCCAGAGGTTTCAATCACCTCTTCAAATTGAACTTTTTCATAACCAGAATAAGGAAACCATTTTCTGATATCACAACTAATACCTGAGGCTCTAGCGCAAGGTCCGCTCATGCCAAAGGAGATAGCATCCTCCTTAGAAATATAACCTACACCTTTGGTTCTTTCCTCAAATATGACATTGCCTGAAAGCAATTCATCATACTCTAAAATCTTATTTTTAATTTGACTGAGGATGGCTTTGGTTTTTCTTTGGAAATCTGGATGAATATCCGCCATGACACCACCCGGCACCATATAATTTTGAGTAAGTCTAGCACCACAAGTTTCCTCCATGATTTCAAGAATGGCTTCTCTTTCACGCATGGCATAAAAAAAAGGAGTAACAGCACCTAAATCGAGTCCTGTACTACCCCACCACAATTGATGTGAAGCCAATCGTGTTAATTCAGACATCAATATTCTAATAACCTGAGCACGTTCTGGAATCTCAATTTCCAAACCTTGTTCAACAGCCAAAGCACAAGCTAAATTATTGATATGAGCTGATAGGTAATCCATTCTGCTCGTTGCAAAAATGAAATTCCTGTAACTTAAACTCTCACTCATTTTTTCAATAGAGCGATGTATATATCCTAAATTAGGTTGAACTCTTTTGATGGTTTCACCATTGAGCCAAATTTTCAGATGCAATACACCATGGGTAGATGGATGTTGAGGACCCATATTGATGATGAATTCACCATCTTCACTGATTTCATCGTCGCCGAGTAATTTCATTTTTATTCAATCAGTTTTGAAATTTATAATTCAATCATATTTTCGTCGGTATAATCCTTTCTTAAAGGATAACCCGGCCAGTTTTCATCAAGAAACAATCTTCTTAAATCAGGATGACTTTCGAATTTTACTCCAAATAAATCATACACTTCTCTTTCATGAAACTCAGCAGTTTTCCAGATATCAGAAACAGTTTCAATCACGGCATTATCTCTATCAGGGAGTTTTACTTTTAATTGAAGTTCATGTTTAAAGTTTCTTGATAAAAGATAATAAACCATTGTAAAATGCTCTTTCCAATCAACACAGGTTAAACATGTTAAAAAATCGAAGTTTAATTCTGCGTTTGATCTTAATTCCTGCATCAAAGTTTTAAATTGAAGCACATCAACCTGAACAAACAGTATTTTTTGAGTTTCATCAAACACTAATTCAGGAAACTGATTAGCTAAAAAAACCTTTAATTCTTCTTTGTTCATGGCTGTTTTGGTTTTCTGAAATAAGGTTCATGTTTTATTTTTTCCTGTAATGAAATCATGGCATGTAATAATGCTTCAGGACGTGGAGGACATCCCGGAACATAAACATCTACAGGAATAATATGGTCGACACCTTTTACAACCGAATAAGTATTATAAAAAAATGGTCCGCCTGAAATTGTACAAGCACCCATTGCAATTACATACTTGGGATCAGCCATTTGGTCGTATAACCTTTTAAGAACAGGTGCCATTTTCATGACAATTGTACCTGCAACAATTATTAAATCAGCTTGACGAGGTGTAGCTCTTGCTACTTCAAAACCAAATCTTGACCAATCGTATTTGGCATCTGCTGCCGACATCATTTCGATTGCACAGCAACTTGTACCAAATACCAAAGGCCAAAGTGAATTTGAGCGGGCCCAGTTAACGGCATCGTCTAAAGTAGTTAATAATATTCCTCCATCGGCAGTTTCTGTAACTGAACCGGGAAATTCCAAAGGTTTTACATCCATTTTAATGCTCCTTTCCTCCAAGCGTATAAAAGTCCCATGAACAACACAATCATAAAAATGAGAATCTCAATTAAAGCAGGTAAGCCTGTTTCTTTAACCACAGTAGCCCATGGATAAAGGAAAACCAATTCAACATCAAACACCAAAAAAATGAGAGCAAATAAATAATAGCCTACATTAAATTGAATCCATGAGGTACCCGTTGTTGGAATTCCACACTCATAAGTTTCTCCTTTTTGAGCATTTTTAGAATTTTTGGCTAATGCCTTAGATAAAAGAATACCACCTCCGGAGAAAATTACTCCGCATAAGGTTAAAAGAATAATTGCTGAAGAGCCCATAATATTGTGACCAAAAGTATTGCTGACTAAGAAATTAAAATATGAAAAAAATCAGAAAAGAACCTGATTTCAATCGGTGCAGGACTTACTCCTACAAGTAAATTAAAATCTATTTAGCTTTTCTGAATAAGTATCTGGTGATAAAAATTCCACCACTTGTACTTCCATTCGATTGATTAGTAGAGGATCCTGTAGAAACATTGGTTAATTCCCAACCTTCTTCAGTGTACTCATTGATTTTGCTAACAATTAAAGCATCATTATTTGAAATATTTCCAAAATTGATACCTACCAAACTATAAAAGTTCAATAAATCTTTTTCAACCATTTGTCCGCCTTTGTCTGTTGAAATAATTCGTGAGCGACCCATTCCACCTGGAATAATTGATTCAATGGTAGAAAACTGTTTGTACTCGTAAGCGCCTGGTGCAGGGGCTGGTTTGAATGCTAAAATTGCTACTAATCCTAAAGTAAAAAATGCTCCAAGAGCAATGAATGCGAAGTTGTTTTTCATATTGGTTTAAAATTTGAGTTAAATCAATATTAGTAATTGTAAATGAGTTTTTCCTCACAAATTATTTTCAATCAAAAGTTTTCCTTACTTTAGTTGAAATATTTAATGAAATTATGAAACATACAGCTACAAAAATGTTACTTGCATTTTTAGTGATATTCGGATTTTCATCCAAAGCCATTAATCCTGGACAAGCTAGTTTTGTAAAACTGAAAATTAGCGACCCTGTGGAAGTTAAGATTAATGGTAAAATCAGAACCGGTATTGGAATGACAATTCCAATGATTCTAGAAAAAGAAACAGATAAACAAACTATTTATTCCGACAATGAACTTACAATTACTGCAGAATACAAATTAGTTGTTTATAAAAACGCAAGGTCACAAAGTAAAAATGGTGGCTTAAAATTGCATATTCATTATAATATTGTTTACGGTAAATCGAAACGGAATACACATGTTGAACACATTTTTATAAATGTTGATGAAAAAAGTTTTAATGAAAAAGTTAATTTTAATATAGCAAACGGCTTAAATAATATTAAACTTCAGTTAACATATAAAGGAACTCTAAGCAACTAATTTTTTTCATGCCGATTTCTCACGATGCACTTGGTCCGGATGGAGGACCAATTTACGCCGAAACCAATTTTTCTAATGTTATAGTAGAACCAATGAATGCTTTGTCAGCCATAGTATTCATTGTAATAAGTGCTTATTGGTTATGGAAAATCAAAAATGAGATTTTTCAATTTGGTTTTATTTTTATTGCAATGAGTCTGATGTTAATTGGTGGAATTGGAGGCACTATTTATCATGCTTTCAGGGTTTCGAAATATTATCTTTTAATGGATTGGTTACCTATTACAATCATTATTATTTTTTGTAGTGTTTACTTTCTTAATAAAATATTTCACAAATTATTTTTATCAATACTTGTAGTATCATTATCGCTTTTAAGCCAATATTATATTTGGGATTATGCCGGCAAACATGATCATCATTTGAGCATCACTCTCAATTATTTATTATTAGGGATAAGCATTTTACTTCCAATTTTAATTTATCTTTTTCTACAAAATTGGAGAAACGTAAAATTGGTAATGCTTTCACTACTTTTCTTTTGTTTGGCTTTGTTTTTTAGATTGATAGATGCTTATGAAATATTCCCTTTCGGCACACATTTTTTATGGCATACAGGGGGAGCATTGGCAGCTTGGTTTATAGTTAAATACATTTACCTTGAAAATGATAAATTCGTTAAAGAGGTGAATCAGATTAAATGGGATATTGAATTATGAAAAAACAACTAGCATTTATTTTACTTTCATTTTTAATCATATTTTCAGCTTGTAAAAAAGAAGAAAATATCGCTCCTGTTGAAGAAACTCCGGTTGGAGAAGAAATTGTTGAAATAAGCACTTCTTATGGAAAAATGTATATGTGGTTGTATAAATCAACTCCCAAACACAGAGATAATTTTCTAAAATTAGCGAAACAATCTTATTACGATAGCACTACATTTCACAGAATCATAAGAAATTTTGTTATCCAAGGTGGAGATCCTAATAGCAAAGACAGCATTAAAACCAACGATGGTTCAGGTGGTCCAGATTATACAATTCCAATCGAACTTAATGATTCTTTAAAACATATTAGAGGTGCAGTTGGTGCCGCTAGAGATGGAGATGATGTAAATCCGCTTAAAGCATCGAGTGGCTCTCAGTTTTATATTTGTATGAGTGCAACACAAACTTCACACTTAAATAAAAACTATACAGTATTTGGTTTTATCATGAAAGGAATGGATGTAGCTGATAAAATTGTTGTTCAATCAAAAGATGCCAATAACAGACCTATTAATGATATCAAAATGAGTGTGAAAGTTATTAGAAAAACTCTTGAAGAAATTAAAACTGAGTATGGGTATGAACCAAAGTTTTAATTCAGCTTATATTGTTATTTTCTTTATGGTCGATTTGTAAAAAATTGATTTCAATTTTATAAAAATTTAAATTTTGTTTATTTTATGGGCTTAAACTTTCAGGTCCATGACAAAAAGCAAAGCCATTATTCCTTTTTTATTCCTCATTGGGATAGTTATTTTAAGTCTTTTTCCATTTAATATTCCTCATGCTCCTGTAAACTATCCCGGAATAAGTTTCGCTGATACCGCTTGGATGTTAACTTCAACTGGACTCGTTTTAATTATGACACCCGGATTGGCATTCTTTTATGGGGGAATGGTGAGTAAAAAAAATGTGCTGAGCACCATGTTACAAAGTTTTATCAGCATGGCAGTTATAACAATCATCTGGATAGTTTTTGGATTTAGTTTATCCTTTGGAGATTCAATCGGCGGAATTATAGGCAATCCTTCTTCCTTTTTTATGATGCAAGGCGTAATGGATGGAGCACCATGGAAACTTGCTCCAACAATCCCTTTATTATTATTTGCTTTTTACCAATTGAAGTTTGCCATTATTGCTCCGGCATTGATAACAGGTGCTTTTGCAGAAAGGATAAAATTTACTTCATATGTTTTATTCATCGTTTTGTTTTGCATCTTTATCTATTCTCCATTGGCTCATGCAACCTGGCATCCCGATGGTATTTTAGCCAAATTAGGTGTACTTGATTTTGCAGGTGGAACTGTTGTTCATATGAGCGCAGGTTGGGCAGCTTTGGCAGGCGCATTATTTCTAAAAGGAAGAAAAAGTACTGAACACTCCCCTGCCCGAATCACTTATGTAATGTTAGGAACAGGTTTACTTTGGTTTGGTTGGTTTGGATTCAATGCAGGTTCAGCATTCGGAGCAAACAATTTGGCAGCAACAGCATTGGCTACAACTACATCAGCTTCTGCAGCAGCAGCATTCACCTGGATTATGTTTGATGCCATCAGAGGGAAAAAACCAAGTGCTATGGGAACCTGTATTGGCGCTGTTGTAGGATTGGTTGCTATCACTCCTGCTGCGGGTTTTGTAAGTATTCCTCATTCATTAACAATTGGAATTGTTAGTAGCATCATTAGTAATTTAATGGTTGAATGGAGAACAAGAACTTCTATTGATGATACTTTGGATGTATTTCCTTGTCATGGAGTTGGTGGGATTGTAGGTATGATTTTAACTGGTGTTTTTGCCCATGGAAACGTGAATCCTGTTGTAGTAAACAATGGCCTATTATTTGGTGAAACAACTTTATTCACCGTTCATTTATTCGCTATGATTGCAGTAAGTATTTTTAGCTTTGGTGGCACTTATCTTTTACTGATGTTAACCAATTTTATATCACCATTAAGAGTAAGTGAAAAAGATGAAATCGAAGGACTGGATTGGAGTCAGCATGGAGAAAAACTATAATTCTTAATTTCGATATCGTTTCGATTAAATTATAAAAGGGTCTGTTGAAACTTTCAACAGACCCTTATTATTTATAGAATTCAATAAACTTTAGCAGCAACCTGCGCCAGGCTCACAACAAGCTTCTTTTGGTTTTTCAGCATAAACTGTTATGCTGTAAATGCCAGTTGAACCATTATTGAATGAATTGATTTGCTCTTCATTCATATAGTTACTCAGGATATCATTAGGAATAATGATGGCTTTTTGCTTTTGAATTTTGATATTACAAAATCCAGTTTGCTCAATTAAACCCATGTATTCATCCATTTGAATAGCACCTGAAACACAACCTGCATACATTTCTGCGTCATGTTGTAATTGCTCGGGTAAATCACCTTTTAATACAATATCTGAAATACTGAAATGAGCACCAGGCTTTAGAACCCTGAAAATGTCTTTAATAACTGCTGATTTATTTGGCACCAGATTTAATACACAATTGCTTACAATTACATCAGCAGTATTAGCAGCAACAGGCATTTTTTCTATATCACCTTGTCTGAATTCCACATTGTTATAACCCAAAGTATCCGCATTGATACGAGCTCTTTCAATCATAGCAGGTGTGAAATCAATGCCAATTACTTTTCCGTTTGGACCCGTTTCTTTTCTGGCAATGAAACAATCATTACCGGCACCTGAACCTAAGTCGATAACAACATCACCTTCCTTGATTAAAGCAAATGCAGTAGGTAAACCACAACCGAGACCCAAATCTGCATCTTTATGGTAACCTTCTACCTCTGAATAATCATCAGTCATGATATTATAAACCTCCGTTGAACAACCACCTGCACCGCAGCAAGAAGCTGCATTTGTGTCTTTGTCTTGCAAAGCAATTTCGCTATATTTTTGCTTCACCAATTCTTTTAATTCTTCTTCTGTTTTCATTTTAGTAGTTTTAGATTAACAACATTTTTTACGGGCTTCTTCAAACGAAACAAACAATTCAGCTATTCGCTCCTGAGCTTGATTCCAAGCTTCCTCATCAATGCAATAGCAGGTTTTAGGACCTGAAATTTCGCCTTTTATTAAACCCGCTTCTTTTAATTCTTTAAGATGCTGTGAAACGGTACTTTGCGATAAAGGCAATTCATCAACCAACTCACCACAGATGCAGGCCTGCTTTTGAATGATGAGTCTGATAATTGCCACACGTGCAGGATGAGAAAGAGCTTTGGCATATTTTGCCAGGATATTATCTTTCACTGAAAATTCTTCTGATTTACTTGTTCCCATATTTTCTTATCGCAATATTACGATGATTATTATAATTAACAAATGATTTTTATCTTAATTTTTTATCAAACACTGACCACAATCATATTTACTTAAGAAAACAAGGATTTAATTGGTCGAAATATTTAACCATGGAAATCAAACCTTACCTTACCTTCAATGGCAATGCAGAAGAAGCATTGAACTTTTATGCAACTTGTTTTAATGCAGAGATTTTAGGCATCAACAGATATGATTCAGCACCAATGGATTTGCCTGCAGGATATGAAAACAAAGTATTACATGCAGAATTAAAAATTGGAGAACAATCTATTTTATGTTGCGATACCATGCCGGGAAATGCATTTACAGAAGGAAATAATTTTTCGTTGTCAGTCGATTACCCACAAATCATGGAATTGGAAGCCTTGTTTGCTAAATTAGCTGAAGGAGGTAAAGTAGAGATGCCTTTACAAGATACTTTCTGGGGAGCGAGATTTGGGATGCTACAAGACAAATTCGGCATTCGCTGGATGTTAAATTGCGATTTGAATTGATTCAATATCATTATAGTTGTTTGCTTACCGGTAAATCCTTCTTATCCTTGGGCTGAAGCCACAAGGCTATGAAGGATTTTTTTTCAATTAAAATCTGTTTTAGAAAAAAACTCAAATCCAAAATGTTTGAAATTTACAACTTCTAAAAGTTTTAATTCATTTTTTCATTTCTGATAATTTATTTTTGTTTTCTTTAAAAAGTCAAAATGCTTACACTTCATCCGAATTATATTACTGATAAAACAGGTAAAAAAATATCTGTTGTGATTCCTATTAAAGATTTTGAAGCAATAATGAAAGAATTAGAAGAGTTTGAAGATATCAAGCTTTATGACGAAGCTAAAAATTCCAATGAGCCTTCTTTTCCTATTGATGATGCATTTAAAATGATTGAAGCTAAACCTAAAATTCAATATTAATCTCGAAACAACTCAACAATTTCATTATTCAAAAATTAGAATAATGAATCGTCTGTCCTTATTATTAATAATTGTATTTTTGTCACCTCAATTGAAAAATAAAATTGCAAACAATAAGCATCAATATTAAATAACTATCAAAGATGAAAGTAATTATAGATATATCAGATAATGAAGCTGCCTTTGGAATGAAAGTTTTACAAAGCCTATCTTTTGTTAAAAAAGCGAAGAAAATTTCAGAAGAAAAAGCTCTACTTATCGAGGAAATTAAAGAAGCTGTAGAGGAACTAAAATTGATTCGTGAAGGCAAACTGAAAGGCATACCTGCAAAACAATTATTAGATGAGCTATAATATAATCGCAGTACCTACTTTTAGAAAGGAGTTAAAGCGATTAGCTAAAAAATATCCTTCTATTAAAATAGATCTAGCCCTCTTATTTGAAAGTTTAGAACAAAATCCAACTCAAGGAGTATCATTAGGTAAAAACTGTTATAAAATTCGTCTTGCCATCTCTTCTAAAGCAAAAGGCAAAAGCGGTGGTGCCAGAATAATCACAAATTTTGTCATTACCAACGAAACGGTGTATTTGCTTTCCATTTACGATAAATCAGAAAAAGAAAATTTAACCAATAGTGAACTGGAAGATTTACTTGGCGAAATACCAGAGTGAATGAATTAATATGAAACTAATAACTTTTAATAGTTGCCCGATTCATATAATTTTATAATATTAACTATTAAAGATTTTGAAGCAATAATGGAAGATTTAGAAGAGTTTGAAGATATCAAGCTTTATGACGAAGCTAAAATTTCCAATGAGCCTTCTATTCCCATTGATGATGCATATAAAATGATTGAAGCTAAACGCAAAGCTAAGTAATGGCTTACAATGTAACCTTAAAGAAATGAGCCATTAAAGCTCTTGAAAAAATCAATGAGCCTTATTATTCTAATTTCAAAGAAGCCATTTACAGCCTTGCCGATAACCCAAGACCAACAGGTTACAAAAAGCTAATAGTAAAGATGGTTATCGTATCTGTGTGGCTGATTACCGCATAATCTGCGATGTTTT
>JBMLPO010000442.1:0-3877 GCA_049242065.1 Bacteroidia bacterium | reverse complement strand
CAACTTGGGTAACAAGTGGAGGCAATTCTTTCAGCAATTGGTATAGCAATACTGCTGGCTTTAGAAATACAGCTAATATTTACTAAAAAAAAATATGCAAAAAAAGTCGGGAAAATTCATTCCGACTTTTTTTGCATATTTTAGTGAATTAATGAACAATATCAGGTTTATTTTGGTGGAAAATGCTGGACTATTTGTGGTATATTTGTTTATCCTTTACTTATTAATTGACAAGACATTATAGTCGGTTGAGAGTAATCAATTACTTAATTATGAAAAAGCTATTTTACTTGGCATTTTTGGTTTTACTTTTTTCTTGTAAAAGAGAGATGCCTACAACCGATGAAAATACCCCTGGTACGAATGTTCAGTCCATTTTTGAAATGAAGGTTCCTTCAGGATTCAAATATGAAAGTACAAAGGATTATTCTTTTCAAATAAAATTGCTCAATGCAAAAGATCAATCAACCGGAAGACAAGTAGTTGAGCTATGGACAGATTTGCCAGAAAATGGCGGGTTTAGAGTATTTAAAGGAATTACAAATGCAGAAGGAATTATTGAATTTCCATTAAAAATTGCATCGAAGTATTCCAACTTAATTATCAATACTTCTTTCTTTGGAATCCCAGAGAATATCATCATTCAATTAAGTCAGTTAAATATCAATTTGGTATTAGGCGGAAGTTCTCCATTGAAAGTAGAAACAAAAAATAGCAATACAAATTATACTGGACTTCGTTTACAAAAGAATTTAAATAAAATTTCTAACAAAATGGTCCCAAGTTGGAATACAAATGGGGTTCCATCTAATCTAATTAGTCCTAGAGACATAGTGCCTAATCAATTGGTTAATGATATTTGGGCTATGTTGCCATCAAGGGTTGCTGTTCCTACAACACATCCAGAATTGTTAAATGATAGCATTACAAAAAGAACTTTATTACTTACAAAACGGGCAGATGTTTTTGTAACATTTATTACTGAAGGTGCTGGTTTTAGAAATACTTTATTTTATTACCGTTACAATAAAAACAATCCACCTGCAACTGCAGCAGCTATAGATACTTTGTTTTTGGTTTACCCAAATGCTTCATTACAAAACTCAAATGGCGGCTTGTTAACTGGAGATAAAGTTTATATCGGAACTTTTGGACCAGATACAGTTATTGAATACGGAATCATTTCAAATGGTTTTGATGCAAATACATCAACAGTTGGTGCGGGAAATTGGTTCCTTTTTGCCAACAAAAATTTTAATCCAGAGCCCAATCCCGCTATCAGACAACATATGGTTATGTTATATGATAATGTTGGAAAACGATATGTAATGGGTTTTGAAGATATTATTAGAACTGCAAGTGGCTGTGATCATGATTTTAATGATGTTCTTTTTTATACAACAGCCAATCCTGTAGATGCGATTTCTGATAAAGATATTGCCGTGCTGCCTCCATCAGACGATACCGATGGTGATGGCGTGAAGGATGTTGATGATGAATATCCAAGTGATGCACAAAGAGCATTTAATAATTATTTCCCATCTGCAAGCGGATTAGCAAGTGTTTCATTTGAAGATCTATGGCCATACTATGGCGATTACGATATGAATGATGTAGTTGTTGATTTTAGGTATAAAATTGTTACCAATGCGAGTAATGGTGTAAAAGATGTTCAGGGTAATTATACCTTGAGAGCAAGTGGAGGTCAAATTGATAATAGCTTTGGGGTTGAGTTTCCAACCTTGAGATCGAATGTACAGAATTTTACTGGAGCCGTTTTAGAGGCTGGTCAAACAAATGCAGTTGCTAGAATTATATCAAACATCAGAAATTTACAGTCGAGATGGAATACGGTACCAACAGATCCAGTTTCTGATTCATTAAATTTTGCAATTAGTTTTAGTTTAGCAAATCCAATTGCCATTACAACATTTGGCTTGAATGAATATAATCCATTTATTTTCGGAAATAATAATGGAAAAGACCGAAGTAAAGAAATTCATCTTCCAGGAAAAATGCCAACTACTTTGGCGGCAGATTCTATTTTTGGAACGGGTAATGATAGGACAAATAGGAGCCAGAATAAGTATTACCTGAGTGAGCACAATTTACCTTGGGCTATATTAACCCCTGAAAGATTTGATTATCCTATTGAAAGGGCTGATATTGTAACAGCTCATTTGAAATTTGCAGCTTGGGCACAAAGTAATGGTGTTTCATTTCCGGACTGGTATAAAGCAAATTCCAACTATCGAGATAATACAAAGATTTACAGAAAGCCTTGATTTAGAATAGATAATTCTGTTTTCTAATCCTTACAATGAAAAAAATGGAGATTTATTCAAATAAAATCTCCATTTTTTTTATTTTGGGAATATTTGATTAAAAATGATAAATAATTTCCTAAAATGGGATAATTTTTAGTCTTGTTTATATTTAAGTTCTTGGTATTTAGTTGTTTGTAGTATTTGGCACTTTTTTAGCATCTCATATTTAAATCATTTAACCATGAAAAAATCAATTATTGTATTATTAGCAGGTGTTTTAAGTTTAGGAGCTTGTAAAAAAACCTTAGAATCTAAATTTGAAGAATCTAATACTGCCGAAGTAAAGGTGAGTAAGATGTCTGAGATTAAAGTTCCTGCCAATTTCAAATGGGAATTAACTAAATTAGTCAATGTTAAAATCAACTTAGAGGACAATTCATTTGGTGCTCTAAAACACAAAGTTCAAGTTTTTCTTCAAGATCCAATCAAATTAGGAGGTTCATTAGCAGAAGGTGCATTGTCACTTACTCAAGCTTTTGAATCAGAAATAGCGGTTCCATCAGCAACAACTGAATTATATGTGGTGAGAACTGCTCCAGATAATTCAAAAACAATTGAGAAAATTCAAATTGCTAATAATACGGTTAGATTAACAGTGAAGGCTGAAATGAAAAAGTCATTAGGTAAATCAGCTGGTCCAGATTGTACTACAGGTTGCGGAACAGTTGTAAATAACCCAAGTGGAAATTTAACGTACTCATCAGGAACAACTTGTTTAACTGGCGCAGTTAACATCAATAATTTAACTTTACAAAATGATGCCATCGTTCGCATATGTGGTACAGGTTCCATCAATAATTTGAATTTAAATGGAACAAGTGCTTCGCAAATTATTTTCACTTCTACAGCCAACATCAATTTTACTAGTAGCACCCCAATTGATGGTAACTTCATTAATTATGGAACCATTACTTCAGATGCGAATGCCAATATCAATATCAATTCAACAGGTGTATTTACAAACCATGGAACCGTGATGGCAGGAAAAGATTTCAATCCAAATGGTTCATCAGTCATTGTAAATAATGGATTGATAGATGTTGCTTTTAAATTGTTAAATAGCTCTGGTTGCGATTTCACTAATAATTGTCAGTTAATAATTCATGATGATTTTGATAACAATGGTTTATTCAAAAACTATGGTTATATCAAATGTTATGAAGAAGCTACTATTCAAGGTGGTTCAAACAATGAATTCAAACAATACAATGGTGCTATGTTGTCAACCAAAGATATCCAAGTAAATGGCACCATCACTGGTTTTGGAACAGCTTCATTGATTAAAGTAAGTGGTCAGTCGAAAGGTAATGCACAAGGTTTAGTAAACGGAGCGCAATCTTATTGCGATGCCAATGGTATTGAAGGTCCATGGAATGCAACAATAGGTGGAGGAGCTACTCAATCATGTTCCTTGAATATTCCAGTTACAGCATGTAATCCAGAAGGTAATATCACAGGTCCAAACCCAAATCCAGATACAGATGGTGATGGTGTGATTGATGCAAGCGATTGTTATCCATCAGACCCTAACAAAGCATTTTGTAACAATG
>JBMLPO010000441.1:0-3629 GCA_049242065.1 Bacteroidia bacterium | reverse complement strand
TGACCATAGCTGGAAGGAAATTTGCGACAATGGCTTTATTACCAACCACGATGAAGAAGGTGATACTTTGTATGGTATTGAAGTCATGGTGCATCCAGAATACCAAGGTTTAAAGATTGGAAGAAGGCTTTATGAAATGCGTAAGGTGCTTTGTATTGAAAGAAACCTCAAACGTATTTTAATTGGTGGCCGTTTACCCAATTACCATAAATACAGCGAAGAATTTGGTATCAGGGCTTATATCAAAAGGGTAATAGATAAAAAAATCAAAGACCCGGTTGTGACTTTCCAACTGAGTCAAGCATTTAATATCACCAGAATCATCAAAGATTATTTGCCGGAAGACAAAGAATCGGAAGGATATGCATTGTTACTAGAATGGATTAACCTCGATTATATTCCAGAAACTAGAGAAAGAAGTGTATTGATGAAAAAGGTTCGTATCTGTTGTATTCAGTATGAACTAAGGAAAATCAGGGGCTTTAAGGAATTTGCGCAACAATGCGAGTACTTTACTGATGTGGCATCCAATTATAAATCAGATTTTGTGCTGTTTCCTGAATTGTTCACCACTCAACTTTTGTCATTACATGAATACAAGAGTATGAGTCCTGAAGATTCTATTCGTAAATTAGATGAGTACACTGAAGATTATATCGAATTGTTTTCAAGACTTTCTTTGGAATACAATATCAATATCATTGCAGGAACACATTTGCAAGTAGAAGGAGAAAACTTGTATAATATTTCCTATTTATTTAAGCGTGATGGTACTTATGAAAAGCAGTATAAAATTCATATCACCAGCAATGAATCGAAATGGTGGGGAGTAAAACCTGGAAATGAAATCAAGGTATTTAATACAGATTGCGGCAAGATAGCTATCAATGTTTGTTATGATGTAGAATTCCCAGAAATGGCTAGAATTGCATGTAACAAAGGAGCTAAAATCCTTTTTGTTCCATTTAGTACGGACGAAAAACACGGGCATTTAAGAGTTAAAATTTGTGCCCAAGCAAGAGCGGTAGAAAACCAGATTTTTGTTGCAACAGCAGGCACAATTGGAAATATTCCATCTGTAGATAATATGGATATTAATTATGCCCAATCAGGGATTTATACACCAAGTGATTTTGCATTTCCACCTGATGCAATAGCTGGTGAATGTAATACGAATATTGAAACAGTAGTAATTGCAGACCTCGACTTAGCAGCATTAGAAAGGGCTAGAAACACAGGAACTGTTTTAAATTGGAAAGACAGAAGATTGGATATGTATGAAGTTATTGAAAAGTAAGAAATGAAGAATCAAAAGGAGCTTGTATTAATAATTTAATTCCTTTTGAATCTCAGGTTCATTTGGTTATTATTATCGTTGTTGGAAGTATAAAATACTTCTGCACTATGGTAATGAATAATCCTTTGAACAATCCTTAATCCCAATCCACTTCCACTTTTATTTAAAGAATTATTTCCTCTTGAAAAAGCTTGGAACATAGCTCCATTATTAGGAAAAACAGGCACAGGACCAGAGTTTTCTATTTGAATATGGTAATCCTCTTCATTTTGGTTGATAAGAATTGAAACCTGTTTATTATCTGAATAAGAGTAGGCATTTTTAATCAGATTTGTAAAAGCGATTTTTAATAAAGTTTCATCACCCAATACTTCTAGAAGTAATTCTTGTTTAGTTTGATTTTGAATATCGAATTGAATCTTGATATCAGGAAAACTCTTTCTGATTTTATCGGCAGCATCAAAAACCACTTCATCTACTCGTAACATTTTAAACTGACTTTTCTTATCAGCTTCATCCAATCTTGATAAAATTAATAAAGACGTAACAATATCCGATAACTGATCCACATCTTCATAAACACTTATAATTTGTTTCTTGAATTCATCAGGTAGATTTTTATCTTGAATTATATTCTCAATCTGGGTGCTAATGCGTGCAATGGGAGTTCTTAGCTCATGTGAAGCATTTCCAGTAAATTCTTTTTGTCTGTGGTAAGCTCTATCAATTCGCTCTAACATATGATTAAAAGCTCTAGATAAAGCAGAAATCTCATCTCTCCTATTTCTAAATGAAATAGGGTTATTAAGGTTCTGAAAAGTAATTTCTTGAACTTTTTCTCTCAATCGATCCATGGGAGCTAAAACACTTCTACTTAAGTAATAAGAAAGCAACCAAACCAAAATCAATCCTGATACAAAAGCCCAAATGAGCAAATCTCTTAAATAATGTAATTTGGCATAACCATAAACATCTTCAGCCTCTACAGCAATTAATCTGCTTTGGGTTTCATCCATAAATAACTTTCCAACTATTTCCCTATTATTTTTAATCCCATAGAATGGTTTATCCACGGTTAATTCAGCTAGTTCTTGAGGTAATATATTAATGGGATTTACTGTATCAGACTGAAAAACCATGTTTAATTTTGCATCAAAAATGGCAACTTTCTGATATGACAGCTTATTAGAAATTAAGATATCTGAATTGGAAAAGTGATGGGATGAACTAAATGATTGCACTCTTAATGAGTAGGCTACTTGATTTACCTTTTCAAGCAAACGATCATAATAATCCTCTTTTCTAAAGTCTGAAAACAATTGATAAACTACAAACAATACAATTCCGAAGAAAAGCGAAAAAAGTAAGCTAAAAGAAAGGGTAAACCTATTCTTTAAATTCATTATTAATCTAGTTTTAAATAGTATCCAAAACCTGGTCGAGTATGAATAAGCTTTTCTGAAAAATCTTTATCGATTTTATTTCTCAAGAAGTTTATATAAACTTCAATCGTATTAGTACCAGTTTCGAAATTAATATTCCAAACTTCCTCAGCTATCACTTGTTTTGATAAAGTTTTACCTTTTGATTTAGCTAAGGCCAATAAGAGTTTATATTCTTTTGGAGTTAGCATAATTTCTTTTTCTCCTCTATAAACCTGCGTAGATTCAGGAATAATAACTAAATCGCCTATAATTATTTTATCTGAATCTTCGAAGTTTTGTTTAAATCGTCTATTCAATGCTTTTATTCGAGCAACTAATTCATCAAAGTGAAATGGCTTCGCAAGGTAATCATCAGCGCCCGACTCTAATGCATTCACTTTATTTTCAATATCACTAAAAGCAGTGAGCATCATAACAGGTGTTTTAATTCCCAATTTTCTAATTTCTTGGCACACTTCAATTCCATTTTTATAAGGAACATTGATATCAAGAATTAGTAAGTCATATAAAGATTGATTAACCTTTTCCAAACATTCTAAACCATTGTAAACAGCATCGCAATTGTATTCTTGATTCGACAAGAAGTGTTTGATTTCGTTGGAAAGTTTTAAATCGTCTTCCAATAATAAAATTGATAAGTTGCCTGATGTCATAATTTTAAATAGTCGCTAAAACCAAAATCCTTGTTTAAAAGTTAAATTTAGGATAATAAACTATATTTTATTCAGTCAAGCTCGCCTTCATTTATAGAAGATTGATGCAGAAAGGCTTAATCTACATTAAAATTTCATAAAAAGCCAAAAATAAAAAAGCCTCCAAGGGGAGGCTTTTGGTGGTCTCGACAGGATTCAAACCTGTAACCTTCTGATCCGTAGTCAGATGCTCTA
>JBMLPO010000440.1:0-2128 GCA_049242065.1 Bacteroidia bacterium | reverse complement strand
GTTTCTTGGGATAAGCGGCTGGGCGCAGTCTTCTTCTGATCATCAAGTTTATTTAAATACAGATGTATCTAATTCGGTAAATGAACCTCCTACAAGCTTTTATACGCCTCCTAAACAAATGATTCGTTTGTTTGGAACTGTAGGTGCTGTTTATGATAAAAATGAATTAAGTGCAATGCCACTTCGTAATATCAATAAAATAGCAGGCTTAAGTTTAGGTGTTGATTGCATGAATGGTGGCACTCCTATTATTCGTGGTGCAGAAGGTGGAACTGCTTATTTTGTAGATGGAGTTCGTGTTCGTTCCGGTTCTCTTGGTATTGCGGGTTATGGTTTCTAATCAATAATTCCCACAGGCTTTATGAATTAATGCCCCGGGCTTTAGCCCGGGGCATTAAAATTATTTATTAATAAATTTTGGATTGATTAAATTCTCAATCGAAAATACTTCTTCCCATTTTGCTTGTGAAATCAATTTTCTTTCTTCTACCACAATTTGATGTACACTCTTACCTGTTTGTAATGCCTCACCTGCAATACTCGCACTTTCTTCGTAACCCAAAATTGGATTTAATTGGGTTACAATGCCAATACTATTCATCACCATTTCTCTGGCTCTTTCAGGATTGGCAGTAATTCCAACTATACACTTGTCGATTAAGGTAACAATGGCATTGCCCAAATATTCTAATGAGGTAAACATGGCAAATTCAATTACCGGTTCCATTACATTTAATTGTAATTGTCCGGCTTCAGCTGCCATAGTCACTGTTAAGTCCTGACCAATCACATAAAAACAAGTTTGATTGACTACTTCTGGTATAACAGGATTTACTTTACCTGGCATAATAGATGAACCTGGTTGGCGTGGGGGCAAGTTAATCTCGTTGAATCCTGTTCTTGGTCCCGAGCTCAGTAACCTCAAATCATTACACATTTTAGAAAGTTTGATGGCATTTCTTTTCAGTGTTCCCATGATTTGAACATAAGCTCCAGTATCTCCAGTAGCTTCAATTAAATCTGGTGCTAATACCACTGGAATACCACTTTCTTTTGCCAAATATTCAACACATAATTCAGCATAACCTTCAGGTGCATTTACTCTAGTTCCAATTGCTGTTGCACCCATATTCACCTCTAATATCAAACTTTGCGCTTCTCTCAATCTTGAAATATCTTCGCCAACAGTTGTACTAAATGCTCTAAACTCCTGACCCAAAGTCATAGGTACAGCGTCTTGCAATTGGGTTCTTCCCATTTTTAATACTTTGTCGAATTCAATTCCTTTGGCCCAAAGTGCTTTTTCTAATCGCTCCAATTTTTCAATGAATTCATTCATCTTAAAATAAAGGGCAATTCTAAAAGCTGTAGGATAGGCATCATTAGTAGATTGAGAGCAATTTACATGGTTATTGGGATGAACATGTTCATATTCCCCTTTTTTATATCCTAAGTACTCCAATCCAATATTGGCAATGACTTCGTTTGCATTCATGTTACAAGAGGTGCCAGCTCCACCTTGTATCAAATCTGAAACAAATTGATGATTGTATTTTCCTGATATGATTTCATCACTGCCATAACAAATAGCTTCTGCTACTTTCTCATCTAAAACTCCACAATCTCTGTTGGCTAGTGCAGCAGCTTTTTTAACAAATCCTAAGGCTTTGATAAAGTGAGGCTCTTTTGAAATAGGAATTCCAGTAATATTAAAATTCTCTTTTGCTCTGAAAGTTTGAATACCGTAATAAAGTTCATTTGGTATGTCAAGTTCGCCGAGAAAATCGTGCTCTCTGCGTGTTGCATTACTCATGTTTTTTTTGGTTTGGTTTGGTGCTCAAACTTAGAAAAAAATATGTAAAAAGAATTTGAACTTTAAGCTTTGTTCAAATGCTTTAAAAACAAGTACTTAAGCAATCAGTAAGCTACATCCTCTCATGTCACTGTGGTCTAATCGACCTAAAACTTCAAATTTTCCATCCTCATGCACAATTCCTAAATCACTTGTTTTAATAAAACAGCAAGAGTGAATATTGGCTAAATCTATCACTTGAATAATACCAGTTTTTCCTGTTTGTGTGAGTTTACCCGGGTCATTAATTTCTGTGGTTGGTATTTACATCCACGC
>JBMLPO010000439.1:0-16144 GCA_049242065.1 Bacteroidia bacterium | reverse complement strand
GATCTCTCGTGCAGGCACTGCTTTAGCTGATACATCCAATTGGTTGCTGATAAAAATGAATCCTATTCCTGCTTATTCAGGTCCCGGTTCTCGTTCACTTTGTACTGGAAATGCTGTTGAATTGTTCATGACATCAGTTCCCACTGCTCCGGGTTTAAATTTCAATTATACTTCCACATCTGTTTCAACCATTTCAGGCAATAGAAATGCCTTGGCTCAGACTTTTATTTGGGATACTTTGGTCAACAATACAGCCATCCCTCAAGATATCATGTATTCTGTTGTTCCGATTATCACACAGAATGGATTCTCTTGCTCAGGTGTCGCTTCACAAGTTCAAATAACGGTAAATCCTAAACCCAATTCAGGTTTTGTAATCAGCGCTAGTTCGGGAAATTTATTGGGCTTATCGAATAGAACTACTTATACTTTTTCTGATACCACACAAGGTTCTGTGCTTCGTTCGTGGATGTTCAGCGATTTGTTTTCATCAACCCAAGCCAATATCAATAGAGTCTTTTCTCAAGGAGGTTTGTATGCAGCAAGGGTGGTTAATACCAACACTTATGGTTGTCCTGATACCAGCACTGTTAAACAAATTTATGTGGTACAAAGTCAGGGTAAAGTGCAAGAATACCGATTGGGTGGTACCAATATTGACAGGAAATTTTCAAGTATATTTTTTCCTGATAGCTCTTATATCCTTGCTGGTTATACTGAAAGTTTACCAGGTGGAACCATTACTACAGCCAGCAAAGGTTCGGCAGATTATTGGGTGAACTACATGTATCCCGATGGCACCAAATCATGGGAAAGAAGATTTGGTGGTTCTAATTATGATGAATTAAGAAGTATCATCAGGACATCCGATAATGGTTATTTATTGGGAGGTATTTCTTATAGTGGCATCAGTGGTGATAAGTCTCAAAACAATAGGGGAGGCGCCGATTATTGGATTGTGAAATTGAATTCATTGGGCAACAAACAATGGGATGCAAGATTTGGAGGGATTACCGATGATATCCTAATTTCGGTTTATCAAACTGCCGATGGTGGTTATTTATTAGCAGGTTATTCTGATAGTGGAATAGGTGGTGATAAATCTGCTGCACAAATTGGTGACAATGATTTTTGGGTAGTAAAAACCAATTCATCCGGTGTAAAACAATGGGATTATACTTATGGTGGAACAGGAACTGAGCAGTTATTTGTTTTGGAACCTACACCTGATAATGGTTTTATTTTAGGAGGTTCTTCGAATAGCCCTGTAAGTCTTTCTAAATCTGAACCAGCAAAAAGTTCTTTTGCTGATTATTGGATGATCAAAATCAATGCATCTGGTATCAAAGTATGGGACAAAACAATTGGTGGACAAGGTGAAGATATTTTAGGTAGTGTGAAGGTCTTACAAGATGGATCTATATTACTAGCTGGTCAATCTGATTCGAATATAGATGGTGATAAATCTGTTTCAAGTTTTGGTTTAGGAACCCCCGATTTATGGTTGGTAAAATTAGATGCCAATAGAAATAAAGTATGGGATAATGCTTATGGTGGAACAAGCACAGATTTATTTTCATCATTTAATCTTTCATCTGATGGAGGATTTCTAATCAGCGGCATTTCAAATAGTGCTGCCAATACAATTAAAAGTCAGAATTCCATTGGAATTTTTGATTATTGGACCCTCAAACTCGATCAAAGGGGAAAGAAAATTTGGGACAATACATGGGGTGGAACAGCTAGTGATAATTTGTTACATGTAAACAAATTAGAACCACATGCTTATTTGTTTTCTGGTTATACTGAAAGTCAGCAAGGAAACGATTTCTCAACACCATTAATTGGTTTCCAAGATGCATGGATGTTAAAAGCATACGATCAAAGAACTTGGGTTTATTCCAATGAACCAAATGTTTGTTTAGGTGACTCATTACGAATAGGCTTTGGTAGCCGCGATTCATTGGGAGCAGGAAATACCTTCACCATTCAATTGAGTAATGCTGCAGGTGCATTTAGCAATATACCATTTACTGCAACACGCAGCATTGCTAAAAATACCACTGATAGTATTATTTGGGCCTTACCTGCCAATATCATTTCATCGAGAAAATACAGGTTTAGAATTTTTGGAACCAATCCACGTGATACCATGTTGATGCCTGAATTTACGATTTATGGCATACCTAAAGTGGGTTTTACCATGAATACCAATCCGCAATTATTTACCAATCATATTTTCTCATTTAACGATACCACATTTAGCAATCCCAAAGCCAAAAGAGAATGGATATTTTCTGATGGCAGCATTGATTCAGTTCAAACCAAAGCCAAAACATTTGCTACTTGGGGCAATTATACTGTGAAGTTAAAATCAAGCTTTGCCAATTGTTCTGATTCAGTACAAAGAACAGTTACAGTCAGAGCGATACCACCAACTGTATCTGCATCGGGATTAAGCTTTACAAATATTACGGGTAATAGTATTCGGGTTAATTTTACCAAAGGAAATGGTGAAAGAAGATTGGTGATAGCACGATTAAGTGCCGCTGTTAATTCAAGTCCGGTGAACTATACCCAATACACTGCACGCGCTGTATTTGGTCAAGGTACATTATTGGGAACAAACAATTTTGTGGTGTATAAAGATACAGGAACTTTTGTGGTGATAACAGGCTTACCAAGCAATACAGTATTACATGTTTCTGTTTTTGAAATGAATGGTGATACCAATTTCTGTGCCTTTAGAACCGCAACCCCGCTGATTGGAAATACATCTACATTGCCTGTTAAATGGCTACATTTTAATGCCAATAGAATCAATGAAAATGAAGTGAAGTTGAATTGGGCAACTGCAACAGAATTAAACAACCAATATTTTGTAGTGCAGCGAAAAGTTGATACCTGGACTGATTTAGATACCTTGATTGGAGCAGGAACAAGTCAGGTAAAAAATGTCTATCAATACATCGACCAACAAGCTCATGCAGATGAAATTTATTATAGAATCAAACAAATTGATTTTGATGGAAGATTTGATTTTAGCAATGAAGTATTTGTATCAAAGGAAATAAAAAATGCTGAAATTAAATTGTATCCCAATCCATCAAAAGGATACTTACATGTAGAATACCCCATTACTTACCAATCAGGAGAAATAAAAGTATTTGATATAACAGGACAATTATTGTTTGAAGCTAGATTAAATGAAACTGGAAAATTTGAATCGCTTATGCAAATGAAAAAGGGCATTTACCTTGTTCAGATTCATGCCCTTGGTCAAAAGTCGGTATCAACAAAATGGATTGTTGAATAAGTTATTATAAGCTTTCGCAGTACTTTTTGAAATTGTTTAAAATGGCTTGCCAACCGGCAACTTGCATTTCATGTGGGTTCATGGATTCAGGATCAAAATCTTCTGAAACCATCACGCCACCTTCAGCCTCTTCAAATTTGGTGATGACTTTTCTGCCATCTGCTAATTCAGTTTCTAATAATTCATACTCGTCTACTGTTTTGTAAACGGCTTCTAAATCAAAAGAAAAACTGCCATCTTTAGCAGCCATGGTCCAGCTCATTCTGCCGCCAACTTTTACTTCGTTGATAGCAGCTGGGCAGTGCCAATCATCGTTGGCAAAGTTCCATTTGGTAATGTGTTCAGGAGAGGTGAAACAATTCCAAACTGTTTCAATATCCGAGTTAATGATGTTTGATACGTGTAGCATGGTGATGGGTTTAAATAGGTTATATGGTATAATTATGTTTATTACAAATTCCCTGTCCTGCCTCCATCAACTGGTACATTGATTCCGTTGATATAAGCTGCATATTCTGAGGCCAAGAAGGCTGCTGCATATGCAATTTCTTCTGGTTTGGCAAATCGGTTTAATGGAATTTCAGACAGCATCTCTTTGCTTACTTCATCTACACTCTCATTCATCTTCATGGCTTTGCCTTCAATAATCTGACTGAGTCTATCTGTTGAGGTGGCACCTGGTAAAATATTGTTTACAGTAATGCCCATCGGACCTAATTCATTGGCCAATGTTTTACTCCAATTACCCACAGCACCTCTTATGGTATTTGATACACCTAATCCTTTCAAAGGAATTTTAACAGAGGTTGAAATGATATTGATGATTCTGCCATATCCACTTTGTTTCATGCCATCTACTACATTCTGAACCAAATAATGACTACTTAATAAGTGAGCATTAAAGGCATTTAAAAATTCTTCTTCACGTGCATTGACTAATGGTCCCGGACTTGGTCCGCCGCTATTATTTACTAAAATTTGGTATAGATAATGCGAATTGGTTTTTGATTGAATGGCCTCTTTCACTTCTGAAGGCTTTGAAAAATCAGCCACTAAGAATTGATGTTTCTGTCCTTTTTCTGTGTCTAAATCACGCACTACTCTTTCTAATAAACCACCATTTCTAGCCATTAAAGTAACGTTTGCTCCCAAGAGTGCAAACTGCTTGGCAATAGCAAATCCAATGCCTTTGGTGCTGCCGCAAACCAATGCGTTTTTACCACTTAAATCTATATTCATATTATCTTTTTTGTTGAAGGATGTCTACCCATTTCTGCAATAATTCTTCTAATTCTGCAGGAATAATGGGCTTCGACAGAAAATCATTCATGCCAGCAATCAGGCATTTTTCCTGATCGCCTTTCATGGCATTTGCTGTCATGGCAATAATAGGAATTTTTGGAGAACAAATTCCGGATTGTCCGTTTCTGATTCTACTGGTGGTTTCATATCCATCTAATTCAGGCATTTGAAAATCCATAAAGATTAAATCGAAGTGAAACTGTTTCATTTTTTCAAGCGCGATTAATCCGTTTTCAGCTGTTTGCGCTTGGTAGCCAAATTTATTCAACAAAGCCAAGGCTACTTTTTGATTGATGAGGTTGTCTTCTACAATTAAAATCTGGAACTGCTTTTTAGCTTTGACTCCACTTGATTGTTGAATCTTTATTGATTCTGATTTTTGATGAATTGCATTGAGTGAGGCGCTTAATTCAAGTTGAATTTGTCGGAACTTCAATGGCTTAAAAATAATAGAATCGAAATGATTCAATTTGGCCAATTCAATGATTTTGGTGGTCTTGATTTTTGATAAAAATATCTTGAGCACAAACTCATTTGAGATTTCGTTTTCTAGTAACTGATTTAAAAATTCTTCTTCTTTTTCATGCCCAATAATTAAAATGGTATTTTTCTTAATGGATATGTTTTTTAACTCAGTTACAGATTGAACTTTTTTAGTTTTGATATTCCAAGCTTTGAGGTGTTTGATCAATTCATCATTCACTTCCTCATTGCTATCTATGCAAATGGCTTCAAAATCTACAAACAAAACAGGAGGGCCATCTATGGTAGATTGTTGTTTGTTTTTGGTTTTCAGTTTGGTAGTAAACCAGAATGTAGAGCCTTTGTCGGGAATGCTATTCACACCAATTTCTCCCTGCATCATCTCTACCAAATTTTTAGAAATAGAAAGCCCCAATCCAGTGCCACCAAATTTCCTATTGGTGCTGGCATCTGCTTGTGTAAAAGGATTGAATAACAATTTGATTTTATCAGCAGGAATGCCAATCCCTGTGTCAGTGATTTCAAATTTTAAAACACATTGTTTTTGACTTGATTTAACTTTTTTTACCTCTATAACCACTTTGCCTTTTTCAGTAAACTTAATGGCATTGCTTCCGAGATTGAGTAAAATCTGTTTGAGTCTATTGGGGTCGCCTTTTAATGAATTGGGTAAATCAGGTTCGTATTTTAACAGCAATTCAATTTGTTTTTCATTGGCTCTTGAAGTGAGAATATCTAATACTTCATACAGCGTTTGCGATAAATCAAAATCTGTTTCTTCTAGTTCTAGTTTACCTGCTTCAATTTTAGAAAAGTCTAAGATATCATTGATGAGGTTCAATAAGATTTCACTACTTACCAAAATGGTTTGCGTATAATCCTTCTGAATATTATTGAGGTTGGTATCGAGTAACATGTGTGCCATTCCAAGAATTCCGTTTAATGGGGTTCTTAGTTCATGACTCACATTCGCAAAAAATTCTCTTTTAGTTAAATTGGCTTCCTTGGCTTCATGCAAAGCTTGCATCAATTCAGCCGTCCGGTGGTTGATTAAGATTTCTTGATTTTCTGTTAAATCTTTTAAATGCACATTCCTGATGTACAATTCCTGACTTTTCTCTTCAAGAAGTTTTTCCGCTTGTCTACGGGCGTTTCTTTCCCGTTCCAAACGTTTTTTGCATATTTCTTCTTCTGCACTCAAGCTTATATAATTTCAATGTAGAATTTGATGGTTTCGTCTAATTGCCTCTCTCTTTTTAAAGATGCTTCTTGTTTAAAAAAAGTAATAGCACCAATTAATAAGCCTTCTGCTAAATCACCAAAATGGCGTTCACTTATATACACCATTTCAAGCTTTTTTTCATGAATGAGCTTGGTTTTAAATTGAGGTAATTCCGCATCTGGATACAATTTTTTTACTTGAATATGGATATGGTTTTCAATACTCTCTAAAAAGGGTAATAATCCAAATTGTTCATTCACAAATTGAGGATACAATTCTGCTAATTTCAGAAATAAATGAGTACCAAATTGAATGAGTAAGTCTTTAACAGGAATGCCTGTTTGTTTACCCAAATTAACTACCAACTCTACCATCTCTGTATGCGGATAGGTGCCAACAGCAGTATAACTTCCGCCATGACTTAAATGAGAAGCTTCAATAATCTGGTCCACCATATCAATTGAAAACTTCTTTTCAACCATATCAAGAAACTCTGTGAAAATGATACCTTTCATACATTGAACGATTTAAATGAATTTCAGCGGGAATATATTCTGAATTCAGGAAATTGAAAAATTCGGCTTCAATTATTCTTTCAATTGAGGGTCAAATTTTACTTTTAGTTAATTCATTGTTTAGAATCTCTTTTAAATATTCAATGAAAGCTGCTATTTTGCGCTGTGCAGTTTATCAATCCTACATTTTTATATGCTTTAGGTTTTTTGACAATTCCCATTGTCATTCATTTGTTTAATTTCAGAAGGCCCAAAAAGTTGGTCTTTTCTGATATCCGATTTTTAAAGCAAATTTTGTTGCAGAACAAAAAGCAAAGGCAGGTAAAACATTATCTCATTTTGTTACTGCGAATTTTAGCTTTAGCTGCCCTCATATTTGCTTTTGCGAATCCGTTTATTCCAAAAGGAAAAGAGGCTATTCAGTCGGATGCAGCTGTTATGATTTATATTGATAATAGCTTTTCTATGAATGCAAATGGAAAAGAAGCTGAACTGCTAGAAGAGGCTAAAAATAAAGCCAGAACCATCATTAACTCGTATAGTGATGGACATTCATTTCAAATCTTAAGTAATGATTTCGAATCGAAACACCGTTTGCAATATGCTAAGAAAGATATACTTGGATTGCTTGATGAAATAAAAATTTCAGCAGCATCGAAATCTTTCAATCAAATTCTAGCTAGACAAAAATCACAAACAGAAAAAGGCACCATTCCTTATTGGATTAGTGATGGACAGAGCGCTCAGTTTAAAATCAGCGAGTACAAACCCGACTCGAATATTCAAATCAATTTTATTCCATTACAAGCTCAAAATACTGCCAATATTTGGATTGATACCGTTTGGATTACAGATCCAATTGTGAAGAAGAATCAAGTATTCAAAATAAAAACGGTTTTGAAAAATGGCTCTGAAAATGATGTAGAAAATCAATCTGTTTCATTGATGATGGATGGGGCTCAAAAAGCCATTCAAACATTCTCATGCAAAGCTGGATCCTCAGAAACTATTGAATTTGAATTGCAATTGAATGATGGTAATTGGCATCAGGCATCTGTTAAAATAGTTGATTATCCCATTTCATTTGATGATGAATACTACTTTACTTTTAAAGTGGCAGACCGGGTCAATATCTTACAAGTATATGATGGAAATCCCAATCCTGCATTTACTCAATTGTATCAACTAGATGAGACTTATCAATTGAAGAAAGCACAATTGCAATCACTCAAATATTCCGAGTTAAATTTATACAACTTAGTTATTCTTGATGGACTCAAAAATATCAGTACGGGTTTGTTTGTAGAATTAGAGCGTTTTGCGAAGGAGGGAGGAATAGTCATGGTATTACCTTCTACTGAAGCTACTATTCAGTATGAAGCAATTTCAGCATTGGGATTCCAATTAAGTTCATTAAAAAATGGAAAATATTTAGTGAATCAAGTAGAAGTAAATGACCCTTTATTTAGAGGTGTTTTTAGTTCATTAAATGAGCAAACTGCTTACCCTGAAATTACTAAATGTTGGTCGTTTGATTATGCCTCCAATGCAGGAATCAAGCCTATTTTAAAAAACAATGATGGCTCTTTATTTTTGGCGAGAAAATCATGGGGTAAGGGACAGTTTTATTTGGCGGCAAATGAACTGAACGCAAGCAGCGGAAACTTTTCTCAACATGCTTTTTTTGTACCATTGTTTTTACAGTTGCCATTCCAAATTAAATTGAGATTGCCTTGGTCTTTCCAATTAGCTAAAACCAATGCTGTTCCCGTATTTGAAAAAACAACTGATCAGGTTCTTCAATTAAAAAGAAACAAAGAAGAGTGGTTATGTGAAACAGAAAACAAGGAGGGGAATAATTTCGCTAATATTCCTAATGAGCTTCAGCAAGCTGGCTTTTATCAATTGGGGTCAAAATCAAATGCTACTTTGGCTGTGTTGGCCTTTAATTATCCAAGAACAGAATCACAATTGAAATTTATTTCAGAAGAAACGTTTAAAGAAAAAGGAATACAGTTGCTTGATGAAGATGACAAACAATTGGGATTAAGCATTCAAATGCAAGACAATGGAATTTCCTTATGGCGTTATTTTCTGCTTGCTGCTTTGTTGTTTTTTCTGCTTGAAATGTTGCTACTCCGCAGAAAAGTTTAAAATGATTCTTGGCATTTCCAACCAAGTGACAAAACATGCTTACAGAATAAATCGAATCCTTGACAAGCTTATTCTTGTTATAAAAAGCAGCCTCCATCATTATTTTGGCTTTATTTGGGTTAAATTCATCCCTTTTCAATAGATTTGTGGCGAAGCATAATACCTTATGAAGCTTTTAATCCTCAACGCGCAGGTTTGCGATAGCAAATCAGATTACAACGGAAAAATATGTGATATTTTGGTGAAAGATGGTTTGATAGAAGACATTCAAACCTCTTCTAAAAAGGCTTTTGCTTCCGTGTCAAAATCATACCAGGTATTGGATGCAGAAAAATCAATGATTTCAAATGCTTGGCTAGACCTGAGAGCCGATTTTTGCGATCCAGGTCACGAAGAAAGAGAAACACTTCAAACTGGCGCACGTGCTGCATTAGCAGGAGGATTTGGAAGCGTAGCCATATTGCCATCAACTGATCCAGCATGTGATAAGAAAACGGGTATTGAATATGTTTGCGCTCAGAATAAACAGTTACCTATTCATGTTTTTCCTTATGGATGTATTTCACAAAACAAAGAAGGGAAAGAGTTAGCTGAATTGTATGATATGTTTCAAGCTGGTGCTGTAGGATTTACAGATGGCAATAGACCTGTAAACCATGCAGGTTTGCAATTGAGGGCATTGTTGTATAGCAAAATTTTCAATGGCCTTATTCTCAGTTCACCTGATGAACCTACTATCAGTGCCGGAGGCAAAATGCATGAAGGAGAAACTTCTACTTATCTAGGTATGAAAGGAATTCCTGCCATAGCTGAGGAAATAAGAATCATGCGTGATTTAGAATTGGCCAAATATTCGGGAGCAGGTATTCACTTTTCACATCTCTCTACCAAAGGAGCTGTTGAGCTGATTAGAAAGGCTAAAAGAGCTGGTGTACAGGTTACTTGTGATGTAGCTATTGCGAACTTGTGTTTTACAGATGAAGTTTTAAATGATTACAATAGCAATTTCAAAGTATATCCGCCATTAAGAGGAAAATCAGACCAGAAAGCACTTTGGGATGGTATTGCAGATGGAACAATTGATGCCATCATCAGTAACCATCAACCTCATAACCAAGAAAACAAAACGGTTGAATTCGAATATGCTCATATTGGGATGAATACCTTGGAAACAGTTTGGCCTATGTTGGTTAAATCAAAACCTAAAAACATAGAATGGAACCAAATCATACCTGCATTAACAAGTCAACCTGCATCCATTCTCAAACAAAATATCAGTGGTATTAATATTGGTGCTCAATCTGAGTTTACCATTTTTAACCCAACAAAAACTTGGGTTTATAACAAAAAACAATCTAAATCAACCAACTCTCCTTTATTCAACCAAACATTAACCGGTAAGGTGATTGCGGTATATGTAAAGGATCAATTATTTATCAATTAATATGTCAGTTTCATTAACTAGGGAAGAAGCTCCGATTTATTCGGCCCTTAAAGCTTTGGTTCAAAATTATGCTTCATCAAGAGGTTTAACTGATATCACTGCAGCTTGCTGGGATATTATTGGTGATGCAAAAGAAGAATTCCTTTTTAGGGTCAATTTAATAGATACTTTAATTGATAAAAATTCAGATTTTGAAGATTTAAGAGAAGTCTTATTCGATTTGTTATTGGTGAAGTTTTTATCGGCAGAGAACAAACCTGAAGAGTTTTTTGATTCCCAAGAATGGGATCAGGTGGAAGCAAAAACGTTGGATAGGGGAACTGAATTGCTCAATTTGTTTTTATATCTGAGTGAAGCGAAAGCTGAAGAGGTGGAAGTAACTTTGGATGATTTCTTAAATGAATTCTTATTGGTTGATGAAGATGAATTCCAAGATGAGATGAGAATTTATGAAAGCTTCATCAAAAATGAGAATATTTTAGAAGCAGATTTGGCTTCTATCAGAACCATACAAAATAAAATTTCACCTGATAACCCTATCAAAGAGTTGTTTATAGGATTGGTCTTGTTTTTCCAAGAAGCAGAAGGATTCACTCCAGAGCCAAACATGGAGCTGAGTGCTTTCGAACTTTCCATTTATCAATCAATGCTCGCTTTTTTTGAACAATAGTCTTATAATTGTTAAAAAATCATCAGCATATGGAAATCGAACACGCTACTTCTAAAAACCAGGTTATTATTAAATTCAGCATCATTTATGTCTTAGCTAATATTGGAATGGCTTTGGTGATGTACATTTTGGAAATCATGGACAAAAGTTGGTTAGTTACCATTTTATCTCTTGGGGTAAATGCTGCTATCTTGTTTTTTGCTATGAAATCGAGAAAAAATGATACGCTCAATGGTTTCATGACCTATGGCCAAGGATTGGGAACAGGTATGCTAATTTTGCTGTTTGGCGGATTGGTAACAGCTGTTTATACCTTCGTGTTTTATTCATATATCGATCCAGAGTTTATAGATAAAATTCTTGAAACTAGCAGAGCTGAAATGTTGAAAAAAGACATGTCGGATGAGCAAATTGACCAAGCACTTGAAATGAGCAAAAAGTTTATGTCGCCAATTATGATGACAATTTTTGCATATCTTGGATCCTTGTTTTTCGGTTTAATTATCTCGCTTGTATTAGCTGCTGTAACAAAGAGAGAAAATCCTCATGCAGCTTATAATAAATTAGAATCTTAGTTAAATGACCACAGAAAGTAGTATTGATATATCAGTTGTAATTCCATTTTTAAATGAAGATGAATCACTTCCTGAGTTAATTGAATGGATTGAACGTGTAATGAACGAAAACAAGTTCACTTACGAAATCCTCTTAATAGATGATGGTAGCACAGATTCATCTTGGTCGCTTGTAGAGCAGAATTCAAAAAGAAATCCTGCTGTAAAAGGGATAAAATTCAGAAGGAATTATGGCAAATCAGCTGCTTTAAATGTAGGTTTCCATGCCACTTCAGGAAATGTAGTCATTACCATGGATGCCGATATGCAGGACAGTCCAGATGAAATTCCTGAATTGTATAAAATGATTACAAAAGAGGGTTATGATTTGGTGAGCGGATGGAAAAAGAAAAGGTATGATCCTCTAACCAAAACCATACCTACCAAGTTTTTTAATGCAGCAACTAGAACCATTTCTGGAATTCAATTGAATGATTTCAATTGCGGATTAAAAGCTTATCGTTCAGAGGTAGTGAAATCAATTGAGGTGTATAATGAAATGCACCGATATATTCCTGTTATTGCCAAATGGGCCGGCTTTAAGAAAATTGGAGAAAAGGTAGTTCAGCATAGAGCTAGGAAATATGGTTCAACCAAGTTTGGCGGTATTTCTAGATTTATCAATGGGTTCCTTGATTTACTTACCATCTTTTTCGTTTCAAAATTTGGTAAAAGGCCTATGCATTTCTTTGGTGTTTTAGGCACACTGATGTTCATCTTTGGATTTTTTGTATCTATCTACATTGTTGGAGACAAACTTTGGAGTGTTTATCATGGTGATGTAGTTCAAAGGAATATTACAGATCAACCACTATTCTTTATTTCATTGGTTGCTGTAATTATAGGAGTGCAATTGTTTTTAGCTGGGTTTATTGGCGAAATGATTTCAAGAAATGCCACTGAACGTAACATCTATGGAATTACCAAACGTATAGGTTTAGATGGCTAAAAAAAAGGTACTCATTGTTGGTCCAGCTTGGCCATTACGAGGCGGACTTGCAACCTATGATGAAAGATTGTGCCGCGAGTTCATACAAATGGGCTACGATTGCGAAATCCTAAGTTTTAGTCTTCAGTACCCATCTATTCTTTTTCCTGGTAAAACCCAGTATTCAGATGATCCAGAACCCAAGGACATTAAAATCCTGTCTCGCATCAATTCCATCAATCCATTCAATTGGATTTGGAACGGATTTCAACTATCAAAAACAGATTATGATTTAGTTGTTTTCAGGTATTGGATGAGTTTCATGGGTCCCGCATTTGGTACTTTGGCCCGTTTACTAAAAAGGAATCCCAAAACCAGGGTATTGGCCATAACAGACAATATTGTTCCTCACGAAAAGAAGTTTTTCGACAAACCATTTACCAATTATTTTCTCAATGGCATAGATGGCTTTTTGAGTATGTCGAAAGAAGTATACCAACAAGTGGAGGAGCTGCAACCTAACAAACCTAGAACATATGTGCCTCATCCGATGTATGATATGTTTGGGGAGGCAGTAGCAAAAGAAATAGCCATTCTAAAATTAGGTTTGGATCCTCGATACAATTATTGTTTGTTTTTTGGATTTATCAGAAAATATAAAGGCTTACATCTATTATTAGAGAGTTTTGCGAAAGTAGATAGGCAGAAACACAAACTAAAACTCATTATTGCTGGAGAGTTTTACGAAGATTCAACCCCATATCTACAACAAATGAAGGAACTGGGATTGGAATCTGACATAGTTTTACGGACAGATTTTATACCTAACGAAGAAGTAGGTACCTATTTTTGTGCAGCCTCTTTGGTGGCTCAAACTTATATCTCAGCAACCCAAAGTGGCGTGACTCAAATCGCCTATTATTATAATAAACCTATGCTGGTAACCAATGTGGGAGGACTCGCAGAATTGGTGCCAGATGGAAAAGCGGGAATGGTTTGTGAGCCAGAATCTGATGAAATTGCCTACAGGTGGAATCAGTACTTCGAAAAGCAGTTAGAAGCTTATATGTCGAATGAAATTCTAGAAGAAAAGAAAAGGTTTACTTGGTCATACTTGGCAAATCAATTGCTTTCTTTATAAAGTTTGAGATAACAATTTGGATATGTGAATTATTTCTCTACTTTTGCGGTCCCTTGAATAAAATAAAGGAGACTCAAGGAAAGGAGGTGCACTAATATGATCCAGATTAACGTAAAAGAAAACGAGTCTTTAGACAAAGCTCTGAAGAAGTTCAAAAAGAAGTATGAGAAAACAGGTGTAGTAAAAGAATTGCGTTCGCGTCAACAATTTATTAAGCCATGTATTACTAAACGTCAACAAAAGATCCGTGCAGCTTATAAACTTTTCCTTCAACAACAGGCAAATAGTTAATTCAGCATTGAATCAATAGAAAAGCGCATCAATTTGATGCGCTTTTTTTATGCCTTGTTTTGATTTGATGGAATTCTGACAATTTCTTGTTTTTGAAAATCTGTGATTTAATCGATTTTGATGATGAGTGGTGGTTTTATCAGTTGTAATTATCAAATTTTAAACTATCTTGGTTATCGAAGATTTAAGCATGGAGTTGAAGCAAACGATAGCACATTTTCTGGATACCATTCGGTTTGAAAAGAAATTCTCTCCTCATACTGCGACTGCTTACCAAAATGACCTTGAGCAATTTTTTCTTTATATGAGATTAAATTATCAGACCGAGGAACTTTCAAAAATTTCACATTTACACATTCGTTCTTGGATGGCTGATTTACTGCAAAAGGAAGTGAATTCACGAAGTGTGGCTCGCAAAATATCTTCATTAAAATCTTATTACAAACATGCCTTAAGAGAGGCTTGGATTGAAGTAAGTCCAATGGCCAAAATTCAAAGTCCTCGCATCAGCAAACGTTTACCCGTTTTCATAGAGGAAAAACCTATGAATAAGTTATTGGAAGAGATAGAGTTTGCCAAGGATTTTAATGGTCAACAAGAGAAACTCATCATTGCATTGTTTTATGCAACAGGCATTCGATTGTCGGAATTGATACAACTTCAGCAATCAGACATCAATCTATATAAAGCCCAAATAAAAGTATTGGGTAAAAGAAAAAAGGAGAGAATCGTTCCAATTACTCCTGAAATAAAATTGCTCATTGAAGACTTTATACAATGTAAAAATGAAGAAGGTCTTCAAAGCGAAACATTGTTTTGTACTCAGGCATCTAAAACTTTAAACCCCAGAAAAGTTTATGAAATTGTTAAAAGAAATTTATCGCTGGTTAGTACACAAGATAAACGAAGTCCCCACGTGCTCAGGCATACATATGCCACACATTTACTAAACGAAGGAGCTGATTTAAATGCCATCAAGGAATTGTTAGGGCATGCCAATTTATCGGCTACTCAAGTTTATACCCATAACAGTATTGAAAGATTAAAAGAGGTGTATAAAAAACATCCAAGAGCTTAAAATCCTGTCATTAATAGCCAAAACCGGGGGAGGGAAACCAGGCAGGTGTGAACCAAACCCAATCTAAAATTCAGAATTATGCAAGTCGACATTCAATCTATTCATTTCAAGGCAGATCATAAACTCCTTGAATTCATTCAACAAAAGGTTCAAAAAACCCAAACCTTTTTAGACAATGTAAGAAGTGCTGATGTTTATTTAAAACTAGAGAAAGACCAAGAAGGGGAGAACAAAGTAATTGAAATCAAATTGAACCTAAATGGAAATCCTTTGTTTGCAAAGGAGCATGCTTCAACATTTGAAGCAGCAACCGACATGGTATTGGATAAATTGGTGGCTCAGGTGAAAAAACACAAAGAAAAATTACAGGCAAAATCATAATTGATAGGAATTGATAAACAGAAAGCCGGAAAAACTTCCGGCTTTTTTTGTGTTTTTTTATCAAATTATCGAGCGAAAGAGTAGAACTAAATGCATAAAATAAAGACACAAAAAACGGCATTAATAAATATTTTTTGCTGGATTTGAGTAATTTGCAAGGAAATTGGGAAGCAGGGTTTGAAATAAAAAAAATAACTCTACATTTGCACCGCTGTTACGCTTCCAACGTCTTTAACAGAATTATTTTTAGCTTCCTTATTGCAAATGTCCTGTAAAACGCTACATTTGCAGTCCTTTTAAAAACGAAGGGCTGAAAAATTAAGTGTTCTTTGCAGGTATGATAAGCAGATCCACCCGATAAACTGGTGTGATTGCATGGCAATTCAAGATATTTACAAACGATTGTTTGTAGTAAAGCCACTTTAGCTCAGCTGGTAGAGCAACTGATTTGTAATCAGTAGGTCGCTGGTTCGATTCCGGCAAGTGGCTCCATATTGCAATGCATCAGGGGTGGAGCTAAAATACCTTTAAAGCGTTGTTCTTTAAAATCCGGGGAGATACCAAAGCGGCCAACTGGGACGGACTGTAAATCCGTTGTCTTACGA
>JBMLPO010000438.1:0-4578 GCA_049242065.1 Bacteroidia bacterium | reverse complement strand
TCATTTAATTTCTTGCGATTGGACTTTTGTGATTTTTATACATTTCACCCCGATTGTTCAAATTACTTGGATGTAATCATCAATAAAAGCATCCGATTGTTATTGAATTTGTGGCTCATCCAATTAATAATCGAATTAAAAATCAAACAAATTTCAGGCACTTACAAAGCCGGAATTTTCATACTATTAGCCTTTTTACTTTTAGACTGGTTAGTCTTCTTTTACTTAGGCCAAAGTGGACTTATTGTTATTCATAAGGTATTAAATCCTTTGTTATATAGTCCGCTTGTTGCCATTGCCTTGCTTGCATTTAAAATGATTCAAAACAATCAGGCTAACTCAAAAAACTAATTGGTATTGAGATTTTAGAATTTGAACATCAAATATTTTTGACTCGAACCATTCTCCATCTAAGTGAGCTTGTATCAGTTTATCACTTTTGATTTTTACTTTCTCTATTTGTAAATAATCAATAAAAGGAAGGTTTAAATGTTTACCCTTCTCAATTATTGGCAAGTAACGCATTCTTTTAAACAAGGAAATATTTTTCACCCAAGAAAACTCTAATACGCCATCTTGTAAATCTGCATTCGGAGCTACTTTAAAGCCTCCACCATAAGTGCTTCCATTGGCAACACTTAACATAAACATAGGACCTGAATAAACTTGTCCGTTAATTTCTGCTGTGATTTCCGTTTCTTTATGAGTAAACAATAAACTTAAAACGGTGCTCATGTAAGCTGCTTTTCCTGAAAACCATTTCTTTCCTAATCCTGATTGAACCACCTCTCCATCAAATCCAATTCCCAAACCGTTCAGAAATATTTTTTGGTTACAAACACCTGCATCAATTTTTATTAATCTTGGATTCTTTAGTTTATCCAATTGTTGACGCCAATTTGATTTTCCATAAACATGCTCATAAAAATCATTACCAGTGCCTGACCTGATTAATAATACTGGAATTAAAACCGTTTGAAAATGATTAAAAACATTTTGAATGGTTCCATCTCCTCCTACTATAATGAGTTGCCTGTAATCATCTAATTGACGAGGATAATCATTCATGTAAGATTCAGATTCAAAACCAATTTGTTTCAAATAAGCTTCTATTTGAGGAACCAATTGAACGGCCTTTCCTTTTCCTGAAAAAGAATTATAAATGATACAAACCTTACTCATCCTCTATCAATTATTTTAAAATGGCCATGCATGAATTCTGTTCATCAAATACTCATTTCTTTTTGCGCTTTTCTCTTTCCAAATCCAAATAATTTTTTAGCGAATCAGTCTTTTGCTCAGTAAGAGGCGCTGGATTAATTTGAATAGAATCCAGTTTTGTGCTTTGGTTTAATTTACGTGATTGACAAGCAAAAAGTAAACTAATGCTGAATAAGCAACCTATGACTAAAAATAGCTTTTCCATGATTTTTAATTAATACAATATACATGCCATTTTCAATAACTGAGGTATCTATTCTTAATTCATTTAAACCTGGTTTCACCCAATCCCTATTCATGAGCTGAATTTCTCTGCCTTGTAAATCCATCAATGTAAGATCTACCAATAATTTTTCTTTTGCTTCAAACTGAACTTTAAATTCTTCATTGGCAGGATTTGGATAACTTTTAAACTGCTGAATGGGCTGTTGGTCTTTAACACCAAGCAATGGGTCTTGGTTAACAATACGGGCTATCCATGTTCTATTTTGTCCATTTCTATTTCCATATGAACCATTTAACCAACAAACACCTAATTCATTAAACTTCATTTGAATACCGGTATAATCGCCCCATCTATCAACAGTATCACCTAATAAATCAATACTACCCTCTCCTATTTTTACAAATAGTGGTGGGCTGATATTAAAATTTCTATCTACATAAACAACCGATGTTCCCGGGAAATACTTCGCTGAAACATGTGAAAAAGTAATCATCGAGCTATGGTCACCATTCTGCCCCGTTCCTGCATAACTGATGCTAGGATAACCGATATCTAATGAATCATAAGAAATGATTTGACCAAATAATTTGGATTGACTGGTCCATGTTTCTTCAATTCTACCAAAGTATACTGCTGGCGAAAATAAGTTCGGATCTATTGTATTACCTACATAATAAATCATCCCATTTACCATCATTGCACTTAATACCCTGGCATCATTTGTTTGAAGTTTCTTACCATTGGGTTGAAGCGCATTGGGCTGCAGACCATATGAAACAGGATTCTTATATACCTTGGTACTTAATACCGCATTTCCCGATTTAATGGTATTTGAGATATAATGAACGAAAACGGTATCATTACTTAAATCAGAGGGACGGTGCGAAAGAAAAAACATACCTGGACCTTCTAAACGATGGGCATATTTTACAGGACAAATACTCCAAATGGATTTCCCATTGTATTGAATATTGTTGTAATTCTTGGTAGTTAAAACTGAATCTGAATTGAATCCATTCATTTTATCTATTTGCCAGATATAAGACTCTAGGAAGCCATTCTTCCAAAAAGTATTGTCTTTTAATCTGTTAATGGTGATGAACAATTCGTCTTTACTCAATGATAAAATAGGATAATCACTCCAACTACTATCACCAGTTATGTTTCCTGGGATGGTGTAGAAACTCCAAGCTTTTGATGGATCACTGGTCTTTGTAAAACCAACTACAATGCGAGTATCTAAACTGCTTGAACCTTGAAGAAAAACCAAAATAAACCTATCTTGATCTGGATCATAAATAACACGTGGATCATAGGTTCTATTGAGGGAACCTAATGCGCTAGCAATTGAAGCTAAAGTGCGTCCAATAACCAATCTTCCTGTATCATTATATACATTGATATTTTGATTAACCACACTCATCATGATTCCGGAATTTGATATGGCAAAATCGTTATCGTTTGGTGTACCTTGGGTTACATTTCCATTGAAATTATTGCTTAATTTAGGAATGACTGCTAATCCTTTTTTGTTTAAAGATTTACTATTCTCATTCTTGTGATTTTGTCTAAGTCTATCTAATTCTAGCTTCTTCTGCTTGATTTCGGACAGAGGCGCTGGTGCTAATGAAATGATTCTTGCATCAGGCAGGGAAGGGATTTCTGATAATTGAATATCACCAGCTTTCTTGATAAGAAACAGATTTCCTTCATTCTCTGTTTGTGCAATGGCAGTTAGATGAAGGAATGACAAAACTAAGAGCAGCGGTAAATAATTAAATTTCATTTTCTCTGTTTTTAATTCGGGAAAAATAAGGAATTTCTTGAATAAATAATTTTGGCACAAATGATACTTGAAAATAGACTATATCAAAGACAAGTTATTCAAATCATAATCCAATCATGTCAGAGCTTTGTTCTGTAAATTAGGTTCATCAAAAAACACCTAATAAATAATACAATCAAAAAGATAAAACTCAAATTTAGATTTGGACGATTAAGTGGAATACTAGCCATAACAGACTATTCATCTTTTATCATAACAAGATTTACTTCAAGAAAACCTCGGTTTTAACAATTTGTAAATCACAAAGAGAAGCTAAAATTGCACCTATTAAGATGACTAAATTTCTGTAACATCTAAATAATCAGGATTCAATTTAATCAGACCGAAATAAAAAATGCTGCATTTTAACTAATAAGATGATTTTAAGATGGCATTATCTATTTGTTTGAATTTTCAGTTAAATTGCGACTCTATTAGGTTATTCTATGCAAAATATAGTTTCAAAATTTGAAGGTTTAAAGGTTCTAGTGATTGGCGATGTAATGATTGATGCTTATTTAATGGGCACGGTTGACAGAATTTCACCGGAGGCTCCGGTACCAGTTGTTGCCATAACGCATAAAGACAATCGTTTAGGAGGGGCAGCTAATGTAGCCATGAATCTTGTTGCATTGGGAGCGAAACCTATATTATGTTCTGTTATTGGAGAAGATGCTGAAGCCAAGGATTTGTTGGGTTTGCTCGAAAAGGAACATATTGGTTTATCTGGTATTATTCAGTCGAAAGAAAGAAAAACCACTACCAAAACTAGAGTCATTGCACATCATCACCAAATGTTGAGAATTGACCAAGAAATAACAACACCGTTAAGTGAGTATGATACCTATTTACTGAGTCATAGAATCATCAACGATTTACTACCAGCTTGTGATGTAGTTATTTTTGAAGATTACGACAAAGGAGTTATTACCCCAAGTTTAATCGAGCAAATTGTTGCAGAAGCAAACAAATTGGGTAAAAAAGTTGCAGTAGATCCTAAGAAAAGAAATTTCTTGAACTACCATGGTGTTGATTTATTTAAACCGAATTTAAAAGAGTTAAAGGAAGGCTTTAAAAAAGATGTTGATCCATCTGATAAAAACTCTTTTGAAGCTGCAATTAAGGAGCTCATGAAAACCATGAATTTAAAGAATATCATGGTAACATTAAGCGAACGCGGTGTGATGATAAGCGATGGGGAACAATTTGATTATATTCCTGCACATATCAGAAAAATAGCAGATGTTAGCGGAGCAGGAGATACTGTTATTAGTGTAGCATCTCTTTGCTTGGCATTAGGACTAAG
>JBMLPO010000437.1:0-3237 GCA_049242065.1 Bacteroidia bacterium | reverse complement strand
TCCATCCACAAAATAAGGGATGGATGGTAATCCATCCCTAACATAGGGGATGGACAGCCGTCCATCTGTACAATGACATATGGATGGACGATTGTCCATTCCTTCTAAGAAAAGCGCAAAAAAATAAAAAATACAATGAATCTGGTTGAAAAAATAAACTCACTTAGTAAGCTATCTGAAGAGGCTGCAATTTGGATTGAAAAAAACAAGGAGGAAATGAGTTTCAAAAAAAATGAAACCATCCTCGAGCTTCAACAAACCTGCCAATATTTGTATTACGTAAAATCGGGAATGGTATGTGGCTACTATTTGCAAAACGGAGAAGAAGTTTGCAGCTGGATAGCATCGGAGGGAGAATTTGCCACATCCTATTATAGTTTTATATCTAGAAATCAATCATATGAATGCATCACTGCAATTGAAGATTGTTTAGTTGAAGCTATAAGCTATAAAACACTTCATGAGATGTATGAAAAATTTCCTGAAACTGAACGAGCAGGACGTTTGTTACTAGAGGATTATTATGCTCGATTAGAAGAAAGATTGATTTCACTTCAATACAACAGTTCAAAAGAAAGGTATGAAATCCTTTGCCAGAACCGACCCCATTTAATTTTACGTGCACCATTAGGAAGAATTGCAAGCTATTTGGGTATGAAACAGGAGACACTAAGCAGGATAAGAAGTGGGAAATAAATTACCATGGATGTTCATTTCCATCATAATTAAAAAACTTGCCAGAATCATTTTTGGCTAAACGAAAAATTACCTGATTCAGAATGTTTAAAACAGACTGTTCAGTTGTAAAACTCGCCTTTAAACCTCCCATATCAGTTTGCACCCAGCCAGGGTTCACATTCACGCAAATGATACCTTCATTCTTAAGTTCAAAAGCCATACTTTTATTTAAAACATTCAATAGATTTTTGCTCCCTACATAACCATAATGACCACCAAAAGTCAGGTTGCTTACAGAAGCCAGCCAGCTAGATATGTTAACGACTATTGGATAGTCGCTTCGGTTGAGTAAGCCTCTGCAATGTTTAACTACTAATAATGGGGCAATACTGTTTATATGTAAAACATTCAGCATTTCCTGAGCATCTAAATCGTTTAAATAAAATGCTTTTGCCATTTTCGACTTATCTGCATAATCTTTGGGATTAATTCCTGCGTTGTTAATAATCAAATCAATCTTCCCAAATGTTGTTTCAAGCCATTCTTTTAGTTCCTTAAGTTCTAGTTCATTAGAAACCTCTAAAACTCTTGGATAGATTTCAAATCCTTCTTGTTTTAGTTTGTTTGCTGCTTCGTTTGCTTGTTCAAAATTACGTGCAGTTAATACAACAGCATAACCTAATTTTCCCAATTGCTTACACCATTCAAAACCTAGTCCTTTATAGGCACCGGTTACCAATGCAATCTTCTTCATATAAATTCGAATACTTATCGTTTCAATAATTTAAACCCAATATTTCGTCCTTGCCCCTGAAATAAGGCTAGGTTAATCCAGAAAAAAGCAAACTGTTCTATGAGTTCGAATTTATCATTACCACCTATTGAATAACATTCGGCAAAACCAGCATCCTTAGCCAATTGAATCGCAGCATCTTTGCCCTTTTCACTATCACCGGCAACAAACAAATCGAGTTTTTCATTTGCATACTGAGGATCTAACATGTTATTAAATCCTGTAGTATTAAAACATTTTACTACATCTAAGGTGTTTGTATGATCGAGAATAGCTTGTGTGGTATTGGTGTATCCAACAGGACCTTTTCCCATAACAATATTCATTGAATCGATAATGATTTTTCCTTCGGTATTGCCAAGACTTTTTGCTACTTCAATCGCTGAAGTTGCTGGAGTAGCAATTAAAATAATTTCAGATTGAAACACCGCATTTTCAATGGAAGTAAATCTATCTTCGCCAATAAATTCGGCAAGTTTCATGTTCTTTTCACTCAAAGGAAATCGGGCACCAATTAAAACAGAATGTCCTGAATCTATCCATTTGCGAGCCAAAACGCCACCAACATTTCCTGAGCCAATAATTGCGATTTTCATATTTAATTTATTAAAGATTTTATATCAACAATTGTTTAATATACTAATTTTCATTCGAAAGAAAACCAATCTTATTTCCTTCAGAATCGATGATAATAGCTGCGAAACCAAATTTTCCCAAATCGATAAAAGGCACCAACACTTTGCCACCGTTTGCATCTACTTTTTGAACCAAATCAGAAAGCTTTCCAAATGCATTTAGATACAGTACCGGACCATCTTGAGTTGGGCTCAAATCATCACGTTTCACCAAGGATCCACCAACAGCTTCACCTGTTTGAAATGGTACATTAAATAAAATCAATTCTCCATTTCCAAAAGTTCCTTTCCTTACATTTCCATTGGTAATTTCAAAATAAAAGCGAAAAGCTCTATCTAAATCCAATGCAGGAATTTCAAACCAGTTAATTGCGTTCATATTAGTTATTGTTTATGTATTTAAGAATTCCACGTAGAGTCAAAATCTTACTTTAAAAACTTGTAATACTGATAGCATGAATATTTTTATAGAACAATCACATTTTGAAAAAAGAACAATCTAATTTCATATGATTTTGTATTCATTTCTATCCGATGAAACAAAAATGAGAATTCATATTACTTTTGTTTATATACTTACTCCGATAAGTGATATGCACTTTTAGGAAAGTATCAGTAAAATAAACACTTCACAAGATGCCTGAATTCATTTACAATAAGAAAGTCTATTATAATCCGGTAGAATTTGCCATGGACAGAATTGGAGGAACATGGAAAATGCCAATTCTTTGGAGATTAAAAGATAGAATTATGCGGTATGGGGAACTAAAAAAAGATATTCCTCATATCACACACAAAATGCTGACGAGTCAATTACGTGAATTGGAAGAAGAAGGATTTATAAACAGGGAAGTCTTTCCGGTAATTCCTCCTAAAGTTGAATATTCAATAACAGAAAGAGGTAAAAAAGCCATTGTAATTGTAGAAACCATCAGGAATTATGGTTTGGATTTAATGAAAGAATTTGGGATAACTGAATAGGGTTTAACAGCTGACTGTATTATAAACGAGGGTATACGACCGTCCATCCCTAGGGTATTCTAATTAGCAGGATTATTGATGAAATAAGGGTTAAGATTCCAATAAAAATGATAGCATAATCAATACCGAAAAAATCTGCAATTAAACCCG
>JBMLPO010000436.1:0-9155 GCA_049242065.1 Bacteroidia bacterium | reverse complement strand
CTCTGGTGATGTGGCTGTGGTTAAAGAATTGACCGTATCCGATGAAACCACCACTGATGCAGGCACTATTACTATTTATAAATAATCGCATGAAGAATTTACTTTTAATTGTATGCCTTCTTGCTGCCGGACAACTTGCTGCACAGGGCAAAAAAGATATCAAGAAGTATGATATTAAAACTGTTTTAGTAACCAAGACCGAAGAGGGTAAAACTATTCCAGAAGAAAAATCTGTCTATAATAAGAATGGAAAATTGATTGAGTTGATTGATTATAACAAAGATGGTGAAGTTAAGACTATACATCGTTATAAGTACAATAAAGAGGGTGATATTATAGAAGAAGATGAATTGGATGCTGCATTGAAATTAAAAGAAAGACGCATCAATAAATACAATTCATTAGGCGAAAAAGTGGAAGAGGCTTTCTATGATGAAAACCTCAAACTCACCAAAAGACATGTTTATACCTATGATAAAAAAGGACTCAAGCTCGAACGTAAAACTTATGATGCTGCTGGTGTTCTTAAATCAAGTAAAAAATATACCTATACATTTTGAACAGTTTTAAAAACATATTAAACTCATTTGATACCATTTCCCTAAATGAAATGGATGGTGTTAAATTGATGAACCGTGTAGAAAGCAAATTCGCGTTTCATCTAAACCAATTAACAACTGTTCTGGAGCTTTTAAAGCAAGATTACAAAGTGTTAGAAGTAGCAACACAACGAATAAGTAGGTATGAGTCTTTGTATTTCGATACCGATGATTTGCATTTGTATACACAACATCACAATGGCCGATTGAACCGTTATAAAATAAGACAGAGGATGTATGTGGAAAGCGGTACTTCTTTTTTTGAAATCAAATTTAAAAATAACAAAGGAAGAACTTTAAAAAATAGAATTCAGGAAGACCTAACAGAAGAATTAAATAATGGTTCAAAACCTAAATTCCTTAAAAAGTATACGCCATTTACTATCCAAGATTTAAAACCAGTAGTTTGGATTAATTACAACCGAATTACCCTTGTAAATAAACATAAGGCAGAACGATTGACAATAGATACTGGTTTGGAGTTTGTTAAAGGAAAAGAAAAAACAAACTTTCACGCTTTGGTAATCGCAGAGCTAAAACAAGAAACCAAGTCTGATTCTCCTTTTATGAATATCATGAAAGATCTTCATATTAGAGAAGGCTCGCTTAGCAAATATTGCATGGCTATTGGTAATACTTATGCCAATGCAAAAAAAAACAATTTTAAACATAGACTTAATCAATTAAAACAATATACACATGCTGATTGATTTATTACTTCAAGTGCCAGTTGATGAAACCATAGGTAAAACAGGTTTAGAGGCTTTGCTCAAACTTTCTGGTAAAATAGGGATGCGTTTACTGATAGATTTTATCAGCATTTTTGTGCTAATAAGATTGATTTATTTCAGGATTTATAAGAACAATGAGCTGCTATTTACTTACCTCATTTTTAATATCGTTATTTTCTTTATTTGTTATTTGTTGAATAAGGTAGAGCTCAGTATGGGAGCTGCATTTGGTTTGTTTGCTGTTTTTAGCATGCTACGTTACCGAACAGAAGGAATAAGTATTAAGGATATGACTTATTTGTTTTTGGTAATTGCTATGGGTTTAATTTCGGCTATCACCAAAATAAAAGATGCAGATGAAACTTATGAAAACATATTTATCATTTTTGTAAATGGTATTTTAATTCTCATAACCTATTTACTAGAAAGTAAATTGTTCTTCAAACGAGAGCTTTCCAAATCCATTTTATATGAGAAAATTGATTTGGTAAGGGCAGATAGGTACAACGATTTGTTGCAGGATTTAAAAGAGAGAACAGGCTTGCCTATCAATAGGGTAGTAGTTACTAAAATTGATTTTCTTAAAGATGCAGCTGTAGTGAAGATTTATTATTTTGAGGGTGAAGAGGCATGAAGAAGCTACTGATTTTGGGTTTCTTGTTCATTTTTAATTGGCCTCAACTCTTTGCTCAAGAAAAATTTGTTGATGATGCTTCACTTTGGTTAGGTCTTCAATTGGAGAAGAAAGTGAATAAAAAAATGCAGCTCCAGTTTTCAAATCAAATTCGTTACGATAGAAATTTGAGTCGCTATAGAATGGGTTACCAAGATTTGGGTTTGGAATACCATGTGTTTAAGCTCCTGTATGTGCAAGCCGATTATAAGTTCATTCATCGTCAGTTGCTAGATGAATCGTTTAGTTACAGACATCAAATGAACCTATCTTTTTTACTAAAAAAGAAGTTTGGTAGCTGGATTTTTACTTATAAGAACAGATGGCAATGGCAATACAATGATGTCAATTCTAGTGCCGATGGATTCATTCCACAGGTGGTCAATAGAAACAAATTAAGTGTCAAATACGCCTTAGATAAACGTATTAAATTCTTTGGGTCAGGTGAATTAAACTATATCCTAAAACCAGCAAAAGATGAATCTTGGGATAGGTATAGGACTTCAATGGGATTAGAATACCAGTTGAATAGAAATTCATCCTTGGAACTTTATTATACCTTTCAAAGAGATTTAGAAACGGATATTGAAACAGAAAGGTTCCACATCTATGGACTCACCTATTCAATTAAATTATAATCTATTTTAGTAGTTTTGTTTCTAATCATTGATGCTATAATTTTTGGTGTGAATGACTAATTCAAAATGTTGCAAAAACGATTTTTTAAACCTTATTTTTTATTCCTCATTTTTTTGATGACTGCGTGTTATCATCCACCTTTTTCATTGAATTACCGTGATAAAATTGGACGTAAGCAGGGAGTGTGGAAAGTTTGGTTTGATGACAATCATCAACGCTTGTATTATAAGGGAAAGTACAGAAACAACGCACCTCGAGGAACATTCACTTATTATTACCAATCGGGTAAAGTTCAACTTGTCGAAAAGTACAAACGTAATAAAAGTATCCAAACTACTTATTACCATCAGAATGGTCAAGTGGATATGAAAGGTATAGCAAAAATTATAATCAATACCGATACAACTATTTATCATTGGGTAGGACAATGGGAAAAATTTGATACAAGCGGGAAGCTCATAGAGGTTCATACCTACAGAAATGGAAACAGAATCTGGGTTAAATTTATAAGGTAATTTTATCCCGGTATTTGTATATGGAAAGTAGTACCAATATTTTCTTTCGATTCGTAGCTGATTTCTCCGCCATGTAGATTCACAAAGTTTTTGATGATAACCAAACCTAATCCGGTTCCATCCATGTTTTCTACATTCTTTGCTCTAAAAAATGATTGAAACAATTGTGGTTTTTCCTGCTCAGGTATGCCAATTCCGTAGTCTTGTACATCAATGTGAAATTCTTCGGGTTTAAATTCTATTCTCACTACGGGTGGCTGTTTGTCTTTTGAGTACTTGATTGCATTTGAAACCAAATTGTCGAGTATATGGTCTATCTGCATTTTATCTGCCATTACATTTCTGATTTCCCCCGAAATTTCAAGACTGATTTTGTCATTTAATTTGAAATTGGTTTGTTGTCTTTCAAGCACCAAGTTGGCAATACTTATTAAATCAATTGAATCTTTGTTGCAGCCCATTTTATCTGATTCAATTTTACCCAAAACCAAAACATCATTCATGAGACTCGTTAACCTATTAATCTCGTGGTTAATGGTTTCTAAGTGCTTTTTGAACTTCTCTTCATTTTTATTCAGATTGTTCAAATACAATTCCATGATTTCTGCGCTTGATTTAATGCAAGATAGGGGAGTTTTGAACTCATGAGAGGTCATACTCACAAACCTAGATTTTAATTCATTCAGTTGTTTTTCTTTTTCAAGCGCTCGTTTAATTTCTATTTCAGATTCTTTTCGTTCACTGATATCTTGAATGAGAATAGATATTCTCTTTTGCTTTTGATTGTTCTTAATTAAACTGATTTTGGCATTCAACCATTTTTGTTTTTGATGCACGAATACTGGATACTCAATATTGTCTGGCACACCAAATTCTAAAACCTGATTGGTTTTAGAAATAAATGTTCCCAATTCTTCTTTCCCTACAAATTCTTTCAAATGTTTACCTTTCATTTCTTGAATAGGCATTAACAAAACATTCTCTTCAGATGACCATATATTTTCAACCAATAAATTCTCATTCACTTCCAATACAAGGTCCTCTAAGGAAGTAAGTAAGGCCAATAAATCAGCTTTAGATTTTTCTAATTCAGCCTGAGTGATAATTTTTTGTTGTTGGTTTTTATAGGATGCCAAAATGGATGAACTTGTAATAAGTAAGGGCTCTAATACAGATAAAGCATCTTTTTGGTATCCATTTTCACAATTGGCTAAACCTATCATACCTACCATAGTATCTCCATAGGTAAGTGGTATTCCAATAAAACTTTTTATTTCAAGATGTCCTTTGGGTGTTCCAGAACTGTTGGGGTCGTGCTTAGGGTCATTGCTAATATAAACTTTCCCTGTTTTTAAAACTTGTCCGAATAAGCTGTCGGTATTGGTAAATTCTATTCCTGATTCATAATTTGATTCATAATAGTTTTTACTTTGTTCATCCCATGCAATATTTGTAATTGCATGGCTTACTAAATAAGGGTTTTGATTTGCATCATGTTTTACTTCGCCAATAAAGCCAAATTCACTCTCTGTAAATTCAATCAATTGGTTTAAGATCAATTCAAAACCACTCCTGGTAGAGGAAGATTGAATAAAAGCTTCTTGTCCTCTTGATATGCTGGTTAAGATTTTATTTTTTTCTTTGATTTCAAGTTCGTTGGCAATTCGCTCATCAATTGTGCGTGTTGAGGAAATGAATGAATATTCTTTTTCAGGATTTTCTATTCTTTTAATATTGGTTTCAAGCCATCTGTATTCTCCATTTTTGGTTCTGCTTCTAAAAATGAAATTACTAGGTGTATTTAATGTTTCTAAAGATGATTTATAAGCATTGATTAAGATTTTTCTATCATGTGGATGTGCCAATTCAATTGGATTTTTACCAATTAAATCTTGTGGTTCATATCCGCTGATTCCTCTTATAGATGGCGATAAAAAGATATAATTTCCTTTTGGGTCATGAATACAAACTAAATCCTGAATATTCTCCGATAAGACCTCATAATTTTTCTTTAATTGGTCTTGCTTGGTAATATTTCTTGCCAATAAAGCGACTCCAATAATTGCGGCATTTTTATTGGTAATGGGATTGACCTTAAACTCTATCTTTTCGTTCCAGATATCGTAAGTCTTCATAACAGATTTCCCATTCAGTGCATCTAAGTACAATTCAGTGATTCGTTCATCCTCCCTACTAGGTGTTTTAAATGATTCCACCACCGAACCGGGATAAGGATTACTTCTAGTATTTCTTCTGTAGTGGTAAGCAAATGCATCATTAAATGAAATTAACTGTCCTTCTTTATTGATACTCCAAATCAATTCATCAAAGGAGTTGATAGTTGTTTCTAAGTTTTTCTTACTTTCTTCCAAGTCTTTGGTCAGCTTGGTTTCATGTGTACGGTCAATACCTACAATAACAACACCTTCAATTTTTCCATTAATTTCCAATGGTGAAAATTGGAACAAATAATAATGCCTATTATTTTGGATTATTTTTTCTTTTGTTTTTCCCTTTAAAACAAGTTCAAAAATATCTTTGAATTCCTCATCTATTGTTGGATTACCAAAAGGAGAAAACATGATGTCACCTGGTTGGTGTACAATCATAGATTTCTGCAAGGAAGTATAACCAGATTTAACAACCAATTTAAAATTCCTATCTACACTGTAGAAAATTAATTTTAAATTTTCAAACAAGGTGTTCAGTGAACCTGATTGCGCCTGAGAACTGATAATTTTTTCAATCTGATTAATAGATTGAATGGTGCCTAGTAAATCAACTTTATTGGAGTTCTGCTTTTTGAAAGACCTAACTTGTATATATACTTTTTGTAAATCTCCAGCCTTGTTTTTTAATTCTATACTAAAACTTATTTCGCTTCCATCATTAGCTACTATTTCATTTTTTACTGAATTGATATCTAATTTTTCAGAACTTATTAAATTCAATTCTTCTATGTTCTTTCCAATTAAATCATAGGAATTATATCCAAGAATTTTTTCAATACCCTCACTTAGAAATTTGATATTGAGTTCTTCGTCTAGTGTAAACAAACAGATTTGTGTTTGTTGAAGAACTTGATTAATTAGGTTTGTTTTAATTTCATTTTCCTCAAGTGCTAATTCTGTAGCCGATTTATCTCTGATGGTATAAACCAAAAAACCTTTTCCTGCTTGTATGTATTCAACAAGAATATTTAATACGATTTTTTTTCTTGAGCTATTACTTAAGCGTGCCTTAAATTCAATTTTTTCAGCTGGTTGAATGGATTGTATCATTTGTGAAATGACCTCCACTTCCTCCTTAAACAAATCGAAAATTGTTAGACCAATGATTTCATCAGTTTTTAAACCGAATGTGGTGCGACTGCCTTGATTGGATAATAAAATCTTGCCCTGAAGATCAGAAATTAGAAAAGTATCATTCGTGTTTTGATTGATTTTTTCTTTCAATAAATCATGTAAATTTTCTATTTCGTCCCCTTCAATTATTTCCTCAAGTATGAATAAATAGGCGTTTAATTCTGCTTTGTATCCAATTGATTTTACTTTAATAAATTGATGGCTGCTTTTAACATGAAAGCGCCCCGCCATTTTATCTTTATTCAGCTTTAAGTCCTTAAAAAAAATCTGGACTAATTCCAATTCCTCAAATAATTCAAATAGGGAAGTGCCTATTTCATCTTTTCCTTTGCACAATAAGGTGCTACATATTGTATTGAATTCTTTTATATTACCGTCTGTATCTACTGCTAAAAGTCCAATTTCTTTGTCAAGGGCCAACTCGAGCATTTCTGAACTAAAGTATTTTACCTTCGATTCTATCTCTATTAAAGGAAGTTGTCCAAATGTTTCCTTTAAAATATCAATGGCTTGAAGCAGGTTGTTTTTGTTCAAGTAATATTTAGCTCCGTTGGCTAAGGTTTGTTCCAAAAACTGTTTGTCATACAATGAACTTACAACTACAGTTGGTAAACAAATTTTCCTGAGTTTTAAATCCTTTAATATTTCAAATGAATTGAATCCATTTAAGAAATGATCAATAAAAATGATATCATATTGATCAAGTTTATTGTTGTGTAATTCTCGAACTTCACTTACATGCTTTAATTCAAAATTGATATTGGCTTTCTTTAACATTCTTTCAAATGCAATAAAATCAGTAGTATCATCTTCTATGTAGATGATTTTGATTAAGGATTTGAAATTTGTATTTGAAGCTAATGACATAAACTGCAAAATCAGAATTATAATTCACTATTAGTTTAGAATATTAAGCAAAAACATTCTTTTTTTAATGAAAATAATGATTATTCTGTAATCTTGAATGACTTTATAAGTAATTAGTCAGGGTTAGTTATGTCTAACTGTAGAATTGGAAGCTTACATGGAAAGGGAGTGTTTATTCAATCTTCTTTTTACTTGGCGTAAAACCAAAATAAGCTTTATAGCATTTGCTGAAATAAGATGCTCCACCAAAGCCTACTAAGTCAACAATTTCTGAAATACTTTTATTGCCATTTTCTAATAACAATTGGGCCTGGTTTAAACGGTATTCGTTAATTAGTATACTCACAGATTTACCAGTTATTTTTTTTACCTTTTTTTGAATAGTAGAGGTGCTACATGCTAATTTGTTGCTGAGTAAGGGAAGATCTAAATTCTTGTTTGATAAGTTCTCATTTATACATTGAGTAAGATTTTCCATGAATTTGATATCAGGCGAATCCTCTAGCTGGTCCTCACTTATTAAATGATTACCTATGTTAATTGTTTTTGATAAAAGGAGTAAATTTCTAATTTTTAAAAGTAGTTCTTCTTCATTAATTTCTCTAATAAAACAATCTTGAGAACCTTGTTTTAATGCATGTATTCGGTCGGAATTATCCCCCTTTTTAAAAAATGTTATTAAAGGTAGGTTATTGAGTCGTTGGGTTTCTTTTATATTATTTGTTAGTATGTCATATTGCTTATCACTATTAGTATTCCAACAAATAATAAAATCTATTTTCTTGAATTTGATTAAGCGGATCGCTTTTTTAATATCTGTTTCATAAATCAATTCAAACTCACTTTTCTCTAGTTCAGGTAGTAAATTCACTTTTTCAGCATTCGCTGTATTGATGACCAATATTCTATGTGTAGCCATGGATGAGTACGAATGTTTATGGATATAATAACTTGTATTTAAATTCCTTTATGAATTAGATTTTATTGGGCTCTTTGAATTTAATTTGCGAAAGCTCTATTTTCTTTAGCAGTTTTATCTCCCAATCTTGATAGCCTTGCTTTGATTTTTCTTCGTTTGTTTCTATTTGTTTTTTCTGATTGAATAGCGCCTTTTCTTTATTTCTAGCTTTATTAATTTCATGTCGTTTGAATACATAGGGTATAATAAAACTGATGCCAATAAAGGTCAATAGAATAGATTGTTTGAAATATGAATTTTGAAAGTAGTACAATGTAATCAATCCAACTGAAGCGCCAATTAATACATAGATGAACTTTCTTTTGATTCTAATGATTTGTTTGTTTTCGAATATTTCATTTACTGGTCTATAAATAAAAATATAAGCGGAGAGACTCCAGTAAACAGGCAATGATAAGATAAGTGGTAACCAGATTAAATGAAAAAATAAGGCGGTCTCTCTCTTTTTTTTGTAAGCAATTAGTATGGTTAAAATAAATACAATACTGAAAGGTATTTGTGTTTCTATTATGTATTTGTTTAAATCCATCAGTTCAATATGTTGAATCGTATTGGTGATTTCATTCTCAAACAAAACGCTAATCATTGTTTTCCAATTTGCACTGATGAACATTCCAAATAATCCGATACCATATAGTAAATGCCATAAATAGCCGTTTTTTAGTTTCAAATCATTCTCGCCAAAATGGTAAGCTAAAATTAAAATACTCAAACATATACTTATGAAAGTAGAGAAGTAAAATAGAATAGCCGTTGCAAATAAAACCAAGAATATTTCTGCTTTGGT
>JBMLPO010000435.1:0-8595 GCA_049242065.1 Bacteroidia bacterium | reverse complement strand
TTCGAATTGTAGAAGGGTGTAATGCAGTAAGTGTGATGATTTTATTTGTTTCTTAGATGCAAATGAAGGTAACTGGGATAAAGATGGAGATGCAGGGGAATTGATGGATATAGGTCTAGGAAGGCTTCCTGTCTCAAATGAAACTGAGGCTGCTGAAATGGTTGATAAAATGATTTCTTATACCAAAGAAACTGCATTTGGTGATTGGAGAAACAGAATGGTTTTTATGGCAGATGATGAAGATTTTAATGCGCATCAAAATCAATCAAACAGTCTTGCAAATGTTGTTGGAAATAGATACCCTGAATACAATATTCAAAAAATATTTCTAGATGCTTATCCAAGAGAAATTACTGCAGGCGGTGCTAGGTACCCAGATGCGAATAAAGCAATGAATAATGCCATTGAAAAGGGTTGTTTAATTTTTAATTATACAGGTCATGGTGGCGAGGTGGGTTTAACCGCAGAGCGAGTAATGGGGCTAGAGGATATTAATGCATGGACCAATAAAACTAGGTTGCCATTGTTTGTTACTGCTACCTGTGAGTTTAGTAGATTTGATGACCCTTCGCGAGTTTCGGCAGGAGAAAAGGTTTTGTTGAATCCAAATGGTGGAGGAATAGGTTTGTTTACAACAGTTCGACTTGTTTATTCTGGACAGAATGAAATATTGAATTCTAGATTTTTTGATAATGTAGGACTCGATTCAGTTTCACAATTGAATCCTCCACGATTAGGAGATGTTTTGATGAAAACAAAAAACTCCTACTTAGATAAGAATACAAGGAATTTTACCTTTTTGGGTGATCCATTTTTAAAGATGTCTTATCCAAGAAATGAAATCATTCCTACAGAAATAAATGGTATTTCATTAGCTAATTTTAACGATACCATTAAAGCACTGGAAAAAGTTACTATTTCAGGTAAAATTTTGAATAAGTCGGGTGTTATTATGAGTGATTTTGATGGAGAAATTTATCCAACTCTATTTGATAAGTTTGAAACATACAAAACTTTGGTGAACAATCCTGAGCAAAGCAATTTGATGGAATTTCGCATGCAGAATAATGTTTTGTATAGAGGAAAAGCAAGTGTAAAAAATGGCTTGTTTAATTTCACTTTTATTGTTCCAAAAGATATTTCTTATCAATATGGTTTTGGTAAATTATCTGCTTATGCAAGCAATGGTAAAACAGACGCATCTGGCTACTCAAATTTGATTACGATTGGAGGAACATCCGATTCAGTTAGTTCAGATAAAATTGGTCCTGAATTGAAATTGTATATGAATGATGAAAAGTTTGTGAATGGAGGTTTGACCGATGAAAATCCTACTTTTATTGCTAAACTTTTTGATGACAATGGAATTAATACCACAGGAAGAGGAATTGGTAGAGATTTGACTTTGGTATTAAACAATGAAAACGCAAAAGCAATTGTTGTAAATGATTACTACCAAGCCACAATCAATTCTTATCAAAGCGGAGAGGTTAGGTATAAATTTAAAAACTTGCCTATTGGTAAACATACATTGAGATTCAGGGCTTATGATGCTTACAACAATCCAGCAGAATCTAACTTAGAGTTTGAAATAAAACCTGCAGGTAAACCTTCAATTCAACATGTATTAAATTATCCAAATCCATTTACACGCAGTACAGTTTTTCATTTTGATCACAATCAAGCTGGACAAGATATTTCAGTGAGTATACAAATTTTCACAGTGAATGGGCAATTAATTAAAACATTAGATTACGATGGCTATGCAGAGGGTAATCATTTTTCTGAATTGAGTTGGAATGGTAACGATGAGTATGGAGATAAGCTCGCGAATGGAGTTTATATCTATAAAGTGAAGTTTAAGGTAGCAGGTCAAAAGCCAATCGAACAATTTCAAAAATTGGTTGTCATCAACTAAGCCACTAAGCTTGAGGGTATTAAAAATTCTCAAAATAGAGACCAAGAGAAAGAAGAAAAGTTTTAGCAATATAATTCTTGAGACTTCGTTCAATTGCTTTGAATTTTTGAGGATGCCTTAGGAAATCAATGATTTAAGGAGGGACGGCTCGTAAAAGTAAAGGAATCAGGTAAAACTGATAAAATCAAAAATTGGATAAGTTAATTGGAAAGTTATTTTTGTTGAATAGTAGATATGAATAAAGTGAAGAATTCAATCATCAAATTAGGATTTACAGCCCTTGTAGTAGGGGGAATTATTGGGAAAACAAACGCACAAGTTACCGTAGGAGGATCAAATACTGGTTTAGATGGAAGGCAAAATACCATTACCACTGCAGTTCCTTTTTTAATGATTACACCTGATTCAAGAGCAGGTGGAATGGGAGATTTAGGAGCGGCCACACCAAACGACCCGAATGCGCTACATTGGAATATGGCTAAGTTTCCTTTTAATGAAAGAAAAGGAGCTGTTGCCTTGTCATATACCCCTTGGTTAAAACAATTGGTACCAGATATTAATTTGGGTTATTTATCCATCTATGGAAAAATTAATGAACAATCAGCAGTTGCTGGTTCTTTGAGGTATTTTTCATTGGGACAAATCAACTTTACAGACCAATTTGGAAATAGCACAGGTAATTATACTCCGAATGAGTTGGCATTGGATTTGGGTTATGCTTCAAAATTATCTGACCATTTCTCTTTAGGAATTGCATTCAGGTATATCCGTTCTGATTTAGCTGGTGGATTTAATCAATCACAAACGCCAGTTGGTGCAGGTAATTCTTTTGCTGGAGATATTACAGCTTATTATACCAATAAAACTAGGTTAAAAATGGAAGGTAAGACTTACAAAGTTAACTATGGTTTTGGTGGAGCAATCACAAATATTGGTTCAAAAATATCTTATACCAGTCAGCAATATGAGAATTTTATACCAGTTAATTTGCGACTTGGAACATATGGTCAGGTAGAAATCGACCAATACAATACCATTGCGTTGGCGGTTGATTTTACAAAATTATTGGTGCCTACTAATCCAATTTATAAAACAGATAGCGCAGGTCGTGTTGTTATTGAAAATGGTTCAACAGTTATTCTTGAAGGCATGGATCCAAATGTTCCATTGATTCAAGGAATGTTGCAATCTTTTTATGATGCACCTGGAGGATTCAAAGAAGAGTTAAAGGAAATCAATTACTCTGCTGGATTGGAATATTGGTACGATAAACAATTTGCCTTAAGAGCAGGTTACTTTCATGAGAGTCCAACCAAAGGAAATAGAAAATACCTCACATTTGGTACAGGCTTTAAATTCAGTGTTTTTGGATTGGATTTATCTTACTTGGTAGCTATAGGCCAAAATCATCCATTGAATAATACATTGCGTTTTTCATTCTTATTTGATTTTGATGCATTTGCTAGTCAAACAAAAGATGAAAAGAAAAGAAATGATGATACAGTAACTGAATAAGATGAGAATAGGATTTGGTTTTGATGTTCATCAATTATCTGAAAACAGACCATTTATTTTAGGTGGTATTCAGATTGATGCAGAGAAGGGGATATTGGGGCACAGTGATGCAGATGTATTGTTACATGCCATTTCGGATGCCATATTAGGTGCTTTAGCTCTTGGAGATATTGGTGAACATTTTCCTAATACAGATCAAACTATAGAAGGAATTAATAGCGGGCTAATTTTAGCTAAATGTGTTTCTCTTATTGAAGAAAAGGGCTATTTTGTAGGTAATATTGATACCTGTATTGTTTGCGAAAAGCCTAAGATTATGCCACATGCAAAAGAAATGAGAGCACATATTGCTCATCTTTGTCATGTTGCAATTGATGATGTTTCTGTAAAAGCAACTACCAATGAAAAAATGGGTTTCATTGGCAGAGGTGAGGGCATTGTTGCATATGCAACGGTGCTTCTAAAGAAAGCATAAATTTATTCTATTCTTTTGTTTTTTGCTTGCTGAAATCACCTTAACTTGAGCCCATATATGAGGCTCAAAGAACAATATCAGCAGAAGTTTGATTCAATCCTTCAGGAACTGAATCCACAGCAACTCAAGGCAGTTAAAGCCATTGAAGGACCTGTTTTAGTTATCGCAGGACCAGGTACAGGAAAAACCCAAATACTTGCAGCGAGAATTGCTAATATTCTGGTTGAAACAGATTCCCTACCAGAAAACATACTTTGTTTAACTTATACTGATGCAGGAACGGTTGCCATGCGTAAGCGTTTATTGTCCTTTATTGGTCCCGATGCTTACCGTGTTGCCATCCATACTTTTCATTCCTTTTGTAATATGGTTATCCAAGAAAATTTGGATGTATTTGGCTTTAGAAATCTTGATCCTATTGATGAACTAGAGCAAACACAAGTATTGAGAGCCATTATAGATGATCTTCCTAAAAATCATCCATTAAAAAGATATACCGGCGAGGAATATTTTGAATCTGACAGAATGAAATCGCTTTTTGATATCATGAAAAAAGAAGATTGGACGCCTGAATATTTGAGTGCTAAAATTGATGACTATTGCAAGGAGCTCGAATATAGAGAGGAGTATATTTATAAAAGGAATGGAACCAGAAAGGATGGTTCAAAGTTTACAAAAGGGGAAGTAAACCAAGATAAATTAAATGAGGAGTTACGCAAAATGGAAATGCTAAAATCGGCGGCCATTTTGTTTGATGAATACAATAAGCGGATCCTTGAATTAAAACGGTATGATTTTAATGATATGATTCTTTGGGTGATCAAAGCCTTCAAGAATCATCCAGGTTTACTTGCGTCGTACCAAGAACGTTTTCTTTATTTTCTTGTTGATGAGTACCAAGACACAAGCGGATCTCAAAACGAATTACTTGATGCATTGATTCATTATTGGGAAAAGCCAAATGTATTTGCTGTTGGAGATGATGATCAAAGTATCTTTAGGTTTCAAGGGGCCAATGTTGAAAATATTTTAAAATTCAGAGAGCAGTTCAATGAGGAGTTAACACTCGTTCCATTGGAGTATAACTATCGAAGTACCCAGCAAATACTGAATCTGGCAGGTGGGCTTATTCAAAAAAATCAAACTAGAATTTTATCTGATAAGACCATTGTTGCAAAAGGAAAATTGGCAAATGATCAACAATATCCTCCAGTAATTTGGTCTTGTTTGAATGCTTTACATGAGGCTGCTGCTGTGTCTAATTCAATTATTCAATTAAAAGAACAAGGCTTGCCATTAAAGGAAGTTGCAGTATTATATAAAAATCATGCTCAGGCCAATGAAATAATTAAGTACTTACAAAAGCAAGGAATAGGTATTAATACCAAAAGAAGAGAAAATATTCTGCAGTGGCCAGTTATCAGAAAAATCTTTCAGGTGATGCGTTATGTGGATGCTGAAAGTAGAAAAGCACATAGTGGGGAGGCGTATTTATTTGAGATTCTCCATTATGATGAATTCAATATTCCTTTATTGGAATTGGCCTCTCTTTCGACAGAAATTGCCCGTAAAAATTTTGATAACAGAAATACTTCATGGAGAGAGGAACTGAAGCAGCTTGCCAATAAAAAACAAGAGCATTTGTTTGAACCTGAACAAGATGTAAAGGCACTGGTAAAATTCACCAAGATTATTGAGGGATTAATTGGAGAGGTTCATAATGTAACTGTTCAAGAAATCATTCAGAAAATCATCAACCAATGTGGCTTCCTAACTGCGGCTTTAGGTCATTCCGACCAAAGCTGGCAAATGGAAATGATTAATACCTTTTTTGGATTTGTTAAACAAGAATGTGCCAAACAAACTTCACATCATTTAAAGTCGATGGTGGCATTAATTCAACTTATGATTGAACAAGAAATTAGCATGCCAGCCGAAAGGGTATATTACAGTGAAGATGGTGTGCATTTTATAACAGCACATTCATCAAAAGGACTCGAGTTTGATCATGTGTTTTTATTGGGTGCTAACAGTAGCAAATGGGATTCTAGTAGAACCATGAAGCAATATAAAATGCCCGATAATCTCTTTGGGAAAACTGAAGATGAAATTGAGGAATCGCGACGCTTGTTTTATGTGGCATTAACAAGAGCCAGAAAACAATTGGTGGTTAGTTATCATCAACAAGACTTAAAAGGGAAAGAGCAAGAGCCAAGTATATTTATTGCAGAAATGAGAGAACTTGGTCTAGCAGAAGAGAAACAGGTTTTAATCGATACACCAGATTTAAGTGATTTTATAGCGGGCTTAACTGAACAAAAGAAAATTGAATTGCCTAAGAGTTTATTAGACTCACCATATATTGAAAGTTTATTAGAGAAATACTCACTCAGTGTTACTCATTTGAATGCGTATTTGCACTGCCCATTGTCTTTTTATTTCAATAATTTTATTAAAGTTCCTGCAGCTAAAAGTGGTGCATTAACATTTGGTTCTGCTGTGCATTATGCATTGGAAATGCTATTTAAAAAGATGAATGAGAGCACCGATAAACAATTTCATGATACCACTAAATTCTTAAGCGATTTTAAGTGGTATATGAAGAAACATGAAGATAGTTTTGTACCTGCTGCTTATGAGAGGAGATTAGAATATGGCGAACAGATTCTAGTTAAGTTTTATGAGAAATATATTCATTACTGGAATAAAATTACCAGCATTGAGAAGAGTTATAGAAATGTTGTGATGAAGGGTGTTCCAATTAATGGTAAACTAGATAAGTTGGAATTTGATGGCAACTTTGTTAATGTGGTTGATTACAAAACAGGTAATTATAAAAAGGCATTAAAGAAATTTGGTAGGCCGAATGAAGAAAAGGTGGAAGCTGATAAGGCAAAAGGAAAAGAGCCATCTTTTGAGGATGTTTACGGAGGGGATTATTGGAGGCAAGCCGTATTTTATAAATTGATTCTTGATTATGATCAAACCAAACAATGGGAAATGCGAAGCGCAGAATTTGACTTTGTTGAACCTGATCCAATTGATGGGCATTTTCACAAAGAAAAAGTTTCAATAACACCTGTTGATTTAGAAATTGTAAAGAAACAAGTGATTGAAGTTTACAATAAAATTAAAGCCAAAGAATTCACCCAAGGTTGTGGTAAAGATGATTGCGAATGGTGTAATTTTACAAAAGATTGGATGAAGGATAAAGATCATTTAGCAAGTCCAAATATTGTTGAAGAGGAGGATTAATGTTTAAGATAGATTCTAAATACTCTTTTGTTTTTTATATAGGATTGGGGATGGTATTTCTTTATGCAGCCCTCATGTTTAGTGGTATGGCTGGACTTATCATGAAACTGCCATTACATTCCTATACTGCACCAGTTTCTATGTTAATTTTCGTATTCACTTATCCAATTTTTTTGAAGTGGTATTCAAACATCGAATTTAATAAGGGTATTTTTTTAGCAATTGAATCTTTATTGGTTTTTGCGATTTGTTTATGGAGTGTTTCGTCTTTACATGAAACTTTGTTTGATGCAATATGGTATCATCATGATGCAGTTTACAATTTAGCTAAGGGTTGGAATCCATATGAAAGGTACTTAAATAAGGAAGAAACGGCATATTGTCATTATTACTTAAATCATTTTCCTATTGGCAATTGGGTTTACGGAGCTTCAGTTTATATGTTCACACAAACTATTGAAGCTGCAAAGGGAATTAGCTTGGCGATGATTCTTGCATCTGCATTTATACTATGTGGAGGTCTATTAGAAATTAATTTGAATTGGCCTAAGTGGAGAGCTTATTTAATAGGTATTTTGATTTCAATGAACCCCATAAGTCTATTGAATATTGGTTCTTATTATGTAGATGGATCATTGGCTATTTTATTGAGTTTAGGTATTCTATTCATCCTCATACAGATATTTGGTAAAGATGAGAAAGCGTGGTTTCCTGCAATGGTGTTCTTTGCATTGATATGCCACCAGAAATTAACTGGAACTGCTTATGCTGCAATATGTATGTTTGTGTTTGCTCTTTTGGTAATTTGGAAATACAAATCAAATTTAAAAGATTGGGTAATCAGGTTTGTATTATTTGTTGGTATAGTAGTAATAGGCTTTGGATTCCATCCATTTGTCACTAATGCAATTGATAAAGGACATCCATTTTTTCCTGCAGTTGAAAATCCAGAAATCAATGTATTTGGCGAAAACAATTATCCCGCCAATTTTATTGGCTTGAATAGATTTGAAAAGTTCTTTATCGCATTGTATGCAGAAGCGGGTTGGGTGAGAACACCAGAAAAAACGGTAGTAAAGGAAGCTTTTACCTTTAATGGTTTAGGAAATTATGGCAATGGTATTCCAGATATTGGTGCATTTGGTCCCATTTTTCAGGAAGCATTTACCTTGGCATTGATAATTTTTATATTGGGCTTGTTTCTCATTAAAGACAAACGATTCAAGCTGTTTGCAATAGTTTTTACTGGAGTATGTTTAGCTAGTTTTTTTGTGAATAGAGAAGCTTATATATTTAGGTATATCCCACACTTTTGGTTACTCACTGTGTTTTTTGCCTCTATGTTATTGGATTTAAAAGGGTGGAAATGGCTATCTGTATTTGGACTGCTTGCTTTATTTTTTAATACCTATAGAATGGAAGTAAAATCACT
>JBMLPO010000434.1:0-19223 GCA_049242065.1 Bacteroidia bacterium | reverse complement strand
CGCACTAACAGTTATTGCTTTATTGGTAAATGAAGGACTGACAATAAACGAAGCAATCACAGTGTTACAAGTAAACCCCGCTGCAATAGATACCTTTCATCAGAATACAATGATTTCATTTGTTTTGGCATTCTTCGTTTGGATTTGGTTACTAGTCAATGTTCAAGACAACAAATTGACCATAAAACTGGCAGACAAATTTGAAAAATAGAAAAAGCACAAGCTATTCAAGCTGATATAAAATGAGCAAACTTCTCGTCTTCATTCAATGAAATTTTAGTGCTTGTTCAATTCAATTTTCTCAGTTAAACTTGAATGCAAATGCAGGAACCTATCAACCTTATTTCTCCTAAGCTCATCAATAAACATGCAAAAAATTATACCCTTCCTTTGGTTCAATAATCAGGCTGAAGAGGCCATGGAGTTCTATACCTCCGTGTTCAAAAATTCTAGAATAAAATATAGTTCCAAAATCGGTGAAGAGGGTCAATTCATGACAGGTACTTTTGAGATTGAAGGTCAAACTTTTCAAGTCTTAAATGGTGGACCTTTATATACTTTTACTCCTGCCATTTCCTTTTTTGTGAACTGCGAAACACAAGAGGAGATAGATGATTTATGGGAGAAATTATCTGCGGGTGGTGAAGAACAACGTTGTGGTTGGCTCAAAGATAAATATGGTATTTCTTGGCAAATTGTTCCTCCCCTATTGGGCAGCTTATTGAATGCACCTGATAGAACCAAGGCCAATCAGGTAATGCAGGCTATGTTGAAAATGAATAAAATTATCATTCTGGATTTAATCAAAGCTTTTGAAGCATGAGTATCGTTGCAGAAATTTTATCCAACAAAAACCTAAAAGCAAAACAACAAACAGATGCGTTAGTTGATTGCTTGATGAATCAACACACTACCACCAATGAGCTCATAGAGATTGCTTCTATTCAGAAAGATATTCCCAAAGCCAATTGTATAGAGGCATTAGAAAACTGTACCAAAACACATCCACAGTTTTGTAATGAAGATGCATTCAATTTTGTGATTGCTCAATTAAAATCCAATACCCCACGTGTCAAGTGGGAATCGGCAAGGGTTATCGGCAATACGGTGGCTTTGTTTCCACAACATGCTCAAATCGCCGCTGAAGCCTTATTAAAAAACACAAATGATACAGGCACGGTGGTGAGATGGAGTGCGGCATTTGCTTTGGGAGAAATCATTCAACTCAATTTAGCTGTCAATCAAAAAATCATTCCATTGATTGAAGAAATCATTTTAAAAGAAGAAAAAAATAGTATTAGAAAAATCTATCAAACAGCAATAAAAAAGGCTAAGGTATTTTAGATTTACAATTTGCGGTATTACTACTTAACTAAAATTCTTCCATCAATATCTATTTGGGATTTTTGATTATAGTTTAGTCGCTTATCAATCATCAATTGTAATTCGTAAATAAATTTAGATTTTAGTTGAAACGCTCGTCAATCGTGATTCGTAAATCGTAAGTCGTCAATCCTAAATCACCAATTAATTGTTGAAGTTTTCTATCTTGGCACAAAAATTCAGTTATGCATCAGGCTCCTGTGAGATTAAATAAATTCATTAGTGAAAGTGGTTTGTGCTCGAGAAGAGAGGCCGATAAGTATATAGAAAATGGTCATGTATTTTTGAATGGTAAACGCGCTAGTATTGGCGACCAAGTGCGTATAGGCGACAAGGTACGAGTGAATGGAATTAACCTTGAACCTAGAAAAGGTGAAGATATTGTATTCATTGCTTTGAATAAACCTGTGGGAATTACTTCCACTACTGAGGAGGGTGTGGAAGACAATATTGTAAGGTTTGTCAACCATAGCAAACGGGTATTTCCTATCGGTCGCTTAGACAAAGATTCACAAGGATTGATATTCCTTACCAATAATGGTGATATAGTGAATAAGATCCTGAGGGCAGGAAATGAACATGAAAAGGAATATGTGGTTACAGTTAACAAACCATTGACTGAGGCCGTTATTCAAGGCATGGCCAATGGGGTGCCGATGTTAGGTGTCACAACCAAAAAATGTAAAGTCAAACAAGAGGGTGTTCAAGTTTTTCGCATTGTATTGGTGCAGGGGCTCAATCGTCAAATCAGACGCATGTGCGAACACTTCGGTTATGAGGTGACTAAACTAGAGCGAGTGCGTATCATGAATATCGGTTTAAAGGGATTGGCTCCGGGTGATTGGAGAGATCTGACAGAATCGGAAATGGCGCAGATTTACAAGATGATTGAACATTCTTCATCAGAGGTAAAGAAGCCCAAGAATGCTGCCACAACAGGTTCTAGCAAAAAGGGTAATGCAACTCCTGCTAAAAAAGTTGGTGCTGCCACAGCTGCTAAAAAAGGCGCTGCAAAGTTCTATGGTTCGCCTAAGAATAAATCAAACTCCAATAGAGGCTTTTCAAAAGGACCAAGCAGAAATAACAATAGCAGTAGAAGAAAAGGATAAGTCATGAATGAAAAAAAAGTAGTGAAACAGGTTGTAACGAAGACCAATTTACATCCTAAAAATGCACACCGTGAGGCCTATGATTTTCCTGCTTTGATGAAAGCTTGTCCTGAATTAACATCCTTTGTTAAGCAAAATGAATATGGCAATTTGAGTATCAATTTTGCAGATCCTATTGCAGTAAAAACATTAAACAAGGCTTTACTCAAATCCTTTTACGGAATAGAAAATTGGGACCTAGATCCACCCTTTTTATGTCCACCTATTCCTGGTAGAGCTGATTATATCCACCATTTAGCAGAACACTTGGGTTATAGAAAAAACCTGAAAGGAATTGATATTGGTGTAGGAGCCAATTGCATCTACCCTATTTTAGGTCAAACCCTTTATCACTGGAAATTTATAGGAACAGATATTGATGAAAAGGCCTTACAACATGCAAGAAAAATTGTGAGTAGTAACCAACAATTAAAGGGTCGTGTTGATTTGCGATTACAGAACAATGAAAACTATTTTTTCAGGGGAATGATACATGCAGAGGAGTCCTATGATTTTAGTTTATGCAATCCACCCTTTCATGCAAGTGCTGAAGAAGCCGCATCACAATCTTTAAGAAAAGTAAGAAACCTCAAAGGCAGGCCCATACAAAAAGCAGTATTGAACTTTGGTGGCTCCAGTAAAGAACTGTGGTGTGAAGGCGGAGAAGAAAGTTTCATTAGAAAAATGGTGAAAGAAAGTAAATACTATGCACAACAAGTTGCTTGGTTCAGCACGCTGGTATCAAAGCAGGAAACCCTCTCAGCTATCAGACCATTATTAGAACGATTGGAATGTGAAGAATACAAAATCATTGAGATGTCGCAAGGACAAAAGAAAAGTAGGATTTTGGTCTGGACATTTATGAATCAAACAGCACTGAGTAACTGGTTTTCAAACAGAAAAAGCAATTAGCCCAAATAAAAGACGTACCTTGCGAGGATTCTATGAGAACAAATTCGTGTTCCTCATATGAAATTGAAAAATATTCATGCAATTTGAATCCTTAAATTTAATTGATCCCATTCTCAAAGCGCTGGATGAAGAAGGTTATCAAAATCCAACTCCCATTCAAGCGCAATCCATTCCAATAGTTCTGCAAGGCTCTGATTTATTAGGCTGCGCGCAAACAGGCACAGGAAAAACTGCAGCCTTTGCTATTCCAATTCTACAAATTTTACATGCCAATAAAGGCTTTGATAAAAGAAGAAAAGTAAGAAGTTTAATTGTTACTCCTACCCGCGAATTAGCCATTCAAATTGGTGAAAGTTTTGATGCGTATGGAAGATATACGGGCTTAACCAATACGGTAATTTTTGGTGGTGTGGGTCAGAATCCTCAAACACAAGCTTTACGCAATGGAGTAGACATTGTTATTGCTACACCAGGTAGACTGCTCGACTTAATGAACCAAGGGCATTTGTCTTTAAAAGACATTGAAGTATTTGTTTTAGATGAAGCAGATAGAATGTTAGACATGGGCTTTATTCACGATGTAAAAAAATTACTTGTTAAACTTCCCAAGAAAAGACAATCATTGTTCTTCTCTGCTACCATGCCTCCAGAGATTGTAAAACTCGCAGCTACCATATTAGATAATCCACTAAAAGTTACTGTTACACCTGTATCTTCAACAGTTGATATCATTAGTCAGTTTGTTTACTTTGTTGACAAAGGCAATAAAATGAATTTGTTGCTTGATATCTTACAAGACAAGAAAATCAAAACCGCGTTGGTGTTTACAAGAACCAAACATGGAGCAGATAAAGTAGTAAGGTTATTATTGAAACATGATATCAAGGCAGAAGCCATTCATGGTAACAAGGCACAGAATGCAAGACAAAAAGCCTTAAATAATTTCAAAGCACAAACAACGAGGGTATTGGTGGCAACAGATATTGCAGCCAGAGGAATTGATGTTGATGAGTTGGAATATGTTATCAATTTTGAAATGCCTAATCCCGCAGAAACCTACGTTCATCGTATTGGCAGAACGGGACGAGCAGGTGCAAAAGGTACAGCCTTTTCATTCTGTGATGCAGAAGAAAAAGCTTATTTAAAAGACATTGAAAAATTAATCGCTAAAAAGATTCCTGTTATAGATGATCATGCCTATCCATTGATGGATCACAATCCTGAAAAGGCTCCTAAACAACAACAAGGAAGAGGAAGAGCACAAGGCGGTTCTGGAGGACATTCACGTCCTAAACCCAATAACCAAGCAGCACGTACGGAAAGAAGATTTGGCAAACCGAAATCAGATAGACGTCGCTCCTAATTTCTTATCAGCTATTGGAATAATTTAGTAATAATATACGATGATTCCAAGAAGATGTATCAGTTTAAAACTCTCTTTTACAGCAATAAAAGAGAGTTTTATCATTTTATAGCCCTGCTTGCTTCAATAACTTCGAAATGAAATTCATCAGTTTGAATTTGAAAAAGAAGTGATATGGAATTGGAAAAAAGGAGCAAGGAAGAACTATTATTGAGAATACAAGAGCTTGAATTACTATTAGGTAAAAACAGGCATTTGCAATTGAATCCAGGCAGCATTTTTGATAATCCTGATTTCAATGAATTTTTTAATTTGGCATTGGATGGCAAAATCATTGCGAATCAAGATGGCATTATCATTGGTTGGAATAAGGCCATAGAAATGATCAGTGGAATCAAAGCAACATATGCTTTGGGCAAGTTTATTTGGGATATCAAGTATGAACTAAGTCATCCAGAAGAAAGAAATCAAGCTTTGTTGGAGAAACTGAAATCCAATATACAAAATGCATTTCAACACGCAGATAACATTCCTGACTTGGTTCATGAATTTCAAATAAAAAATTCAAATCATGAAGTCCGTTTTTTGGAGGACCATTCTACATTTATTGTTCATGATGAACAAAAGTATTTTCTAAGTATTATACGAGATATAACAGAAAAAAAAGCATACAATCAAGCAATCATTGAGAGTGAAGAAAGGCATAGGGGTTTATTAAATAGTTTGGAATTAGGTATACTGGTTTATTCACCAAAAGGAGAAGTTCTTTTTGCGAATCCCAAAGCATGTGATTGGTTTGGGATCAAAAAATATCAGCATGAAAACCTATTCAGGTTTAAAAAAGAAATTGAATTCCTTTCAGAAAATTCAAGTCTGATTGCCTTTCATAACTGTCCAGCTAGAGCCATTCTTCGTCACAAAGAAAGTATCAAGAACTCTTTAATAGGAAGCAGAATCAAAGGAGAAAAAGATACCAACTGGTACTTATTAAATGGCTTTCCTCAAATGAATGAGAATGGGGAAATACAAGAGGTAGTAATTAGTTTACTTGATGTGAGTGATAGAAGAAAAATGGTACAGGCACTTCATATCAAAAATGCAGCATTAGATTCATCTATACTTCCAATTGGTACCACTGATATCTACGGCAATTTAAATTATGTGAATCCTAGAATGGTAAGTCAGTGGGGATATGAGAATGAAGAAGAAATGATTGGCAAATCGGCCATCAATTTTTGGCACCAAGCAGATCAAGTGAGAATATTCATCGAACAAGCTATTAAAAACGGATCTGAAACTGGTGAGTTAATTGCTAAAAAGAAAGACCAGAGTTTGTTTCCAGTTGCTTGTAAAATCAGCACAATACATGATGAGAACGATCAATTCATTGGGCTGGTAGGTAGCTTCGAAGACTTGAGTGTATTGAAGAAAAGTCAACAAACACTCAAAGAAAGCGAAGAGAAATTCAAATCCATTGCTAACTATTCTGCAAGCTGGGAAGGATGGTTTGATTTAAATGGCCAACTGGTTTGGATGAACCAAAACTCGATTCAACTTACTGGCTATACTCCTGAAGAATACAAGGCATCTTCTGATTTTTTATCGATGTGTATTTACTATGAAGATTTACCTGCTGTGAGTGAATTATTCTTGGGTGCATTACAAGGTAGTTCAGGAGAAAATTTAGAAATCAGGTGTAATAAAAAAGAGGGCGGTTTCATTTGGTTGTCTATATCATGGCGACCCATTTATAATTCTGATGGACAATCTATCGGATTCAGGACTAGTAGTCAGGATATCACTGAAAAGATCAGAGCCAAGCTGGATTTAGAAAAAAGCAAAAAACAATACGACAACTTAGTTGCCAATATTGATGTGGGTGTATTCATCTTACATGGCAATTAAAACAATTGTTATCGCTTTGAATATGTGAGTCCAAAATTTGCAGAAATTATTGGTTGCAATACCCAAGATATATTAGAGGAATCAACGAGTGCATTCAGGACCATCCATGCTGAGGATTGGGAGAATTTTATCCAAGCTAATTATCTAGCCAATGAAAGCAAAACCATACTTGATTGGGAAGGCAGAATCGTAGTGAATGATGAAGTAAGATGGATTCATATCATTTCAAAACCTGATATACAAGAATCGGGTGAAGTGATTTGGAATGGCTTGTTGATGGACATCAATCAAATGAAAAAAACGCAGGAAGAAATAGCCCATAAAAACGAGCAATTATTAAAAGTAATTTCAGAGAAAGATAAATTCTTTTCCATCATTGCACATGATTTAAGAAATCCATTCAATGCGTTTTTAGGCCTAACCAAACTCATGGTGGAAGACCTCTCCGATTTGAGTCGTGATGAGATTCATGAGTTTGCCATGGCCATGAGTGTATCGGCAAGTAACCTGCATAAGTTATTAGAAAACCTATTGGAATGGTCGCGTTTACAAAGAGGTGTAACTGCATTTGATCCTAAACCATTTTTTGTAAAAACACAAATAGATGAAATAGTAAAATCACATCTGGATGCAGCAAAGAAAAAAAACATACAAATCCATATCCAAATACCTGAGCATATTATCACCAAAGCAGATGCCAATATGTTCTCATCAACTGTAAGAAACTTATTAAACAATTCGATTAAGTTTACACCTAAAGGTGGGGAAATCATCATTCAAGCCAAGGAAGATCAAAATGAAGGAATGATTGTGGTGATACAAGACAATGGAATAGGAATGAAAAAAGAAATCATCAATAAACTATTTAAAATTGATGAGCATGTAAACAGGCCCGGCACCGACGGAGAGCCAAGTACCGGGCTTGGATTGATTTTATGCAAAGACTTTATTGAAAAACATGGTGGTAAAATATGGGTTGAGAGTGAAGAGCAAAAAGGAAGTAGTTTTTACTTTTCTATACCCATCTCTTAACACTATTTTTTAGCAGGCTCTGAATCGATTAAAAACGGTGCATTGCCATCAGTAATGATAACCTTGCTATTGGGCGACTTAGCTAGTTCAGTAAAAGCTTCAATACTTCTAATTTTTATAATCTCCTGTGTGAGGCCTTCTGATAAAATCTTTTGCGAATCGCGTGTACCCTTTGCTTGAATGATTTTTCTTTCTGCTTCTAATTTCTCTTGTTGCAAAACAAATTCCATACGCATGGCATCTTGTTCTGCTTGCAACCTCGATTCAATTGAACTGGCAAGACCTTCTGGCAATTGTATACTCTTCATCAAAACCGCATCAATTATGATTCCTTGTTCTTGAAGCGATTCAGTCATTTTAACGCGAATAGCTTTTTCAATATCTGCACGCATACCTGAGTGCATATCTTTAGCAAAAAACTTGGCACAAACATCAGCCGAGGCCGAGCGGAATACACTTGAAATGATGGATTCATAATTCACACCAAAATTCCTGATGAGTTGTGTAACCTTCGATTGGTCTATTTTATATAAAATGGATATTTGAGAAATGATACTCAAACCCTCCTTACTAGGCAGATTGAGTGACATCTCTAGGTTATTGGTTTGAGTAGATGTTTTGATTACTTTAGCAAGAAAAGGATTGTAAAAAATTACCCCTGATGATTTCACATCATTAGATAATTTACCTAATCTTTGTTTTACACCCACCTCACCTGGTCTGATAATAGAACATGAAGATGTGATCAATAAAGCGGCAATAGCCAAGCTTAAAAGTTGTTTATTCATAAGTTGTATGATTGATACTTGTAAAACCAAGCTGATTAAAAATAGATTGAATTATTTCATCATAATTTTGTCAGAATTGATTTGCAATTTTTGCAAAAAACAGGACTTGGAAAACAATAGGAATCTTGCTTTGTTTGAGATAAAACGATTATAAAATGAAAAAACAATTCACAATTTTATTGACCATTCTTTTGAGCAGCTTTGCACTGCCTGTATTGTCACAGAATACCTCCTCAGACGATATTGTTGGACTTTGGGAAACTGGTAGCGGGAAAGCCCGTGTTTTGATTACCAAAGTGGGTAATTTTTATTATGGCAGAATAGTTTGGTTGAAAGAGCCATTGAATGAAGAAAAGAAACCAAAGACCGACAAAAACAATCCTGATGAAAGCAAAAGATCTGCAGCTTTACTCGGATTAAAAATGTTAAGTGGTTTTGAATACAAAGGCGAAAACAATTGGGAAAATGGAACCATTTATGATCCGGAAAGTGGCAGCACTTATAATTGTGTGATCAATATGGTTGACAAAAACACCATGAATATTCGAGGCTTCATCGGCATTGCAGCATTTGGAAGAACGGATGTTTGGAAAAGACTTGAAATGAAAAAGAAATAAATAGAACAAAAAAAAAGAATCATGAAATCATGATTCTTTTTTTTTGAATATATATCAAATGATTTAAGGAGAAACCAAATTTAAACTTATTTGAAAGTATAAAGGATTGCTGAGTTTGTTCTCCATGTAATAAGGCGCGTCTGAGCCCAATAATCTGAGTTTATCTGAATTGTCTATATTGAAATTGTAATTGATGCGGTAACCTACTTGAGCCGATAACCAAATGAAACCTTTCAAGGCAAATTCATAAGTGATTCTAGGACGAATCTCAGACCTTCTTAATTCTAAGTTTCCATAAGTAGTTTGTTGTCCACGATTGAGAATTTGATAACTATTTCCTTCTAATTCATAACCAAAGAACAATAGGTTTCTTGGATTGAATGTTCTTCTTAATGCAGCTCTAGCAGGAAATACAGATTCGATACCCCATTTCCTGTTTTCGAATGTATGGTTATAAATAATCAAAGGAATAATTCCTTTTGCACCTGGTCTGTAGGTACGTGATACACCAAATGCTAATATCGATCTATCATTTCTTTTCTTACCAAAAAATACGGCTGCTGATATTTTTGGAGCCGTTAAATAATCACCCAATTTATCATCAGAAAGGGTATAATCGCCATTGGCATCTGCACTGACAAAACCCAATAAAAAGTACTTTTCATTTAATGGCTTGAATACAGTTGAATTGATTCCAATTGTAGTTAATCCTCTTTCTTTTAAAGCACGAATTACGTAGTTATTGTTTGAGTTTGTCATACCCGAATAAGCTGTTCTCCAATAATTGCCACCTAATGTTATCAAACCTTTTGTATTAGAAATAATAGGATAATTCACCATTAATCTCAAACCTGCTGCACTGCTGATATCGGAATGGCCTTCTGGACCAGCAACAGGATAATTTGCAAAATGGTGCATTGCCTGGTAATCGTATCCAACACTAATTAGTTTATTGGGACTGATACCCAAAACTTTATTGGTACAATATCTTTTGGTGCCTGTACTTTCTTCTACTTGCTCAAACTGACTGAAGTCGATGAGCTCTTCTGTTGCCGTATCTTTTTGCGCGTAAACAGATTGCGTCACAAGCCAAGCGAACATCATAAGGAAAATGTGTTTCATATATAAATTGGTTTTAGTGCTAAACATTTAAAATATTAAATTGTTTTAGGCACACCAAATCCTTGCAAACAATTGACTGTGTATGCCTCAACACAATCAAATATACCTATTTTGCATAAAACTCAAATTACCTTAAGTAGAAACATCAAATAAAGCAGTATCTTGTTTTGACTGAATAGTTATGATATGCAAAAATTTAAAGCTATCCCGGTAGCACCAGAACTTAGTAAGCAGCATTCATTGAAGACCTTGGTTGAAAACAGAACCATTTATAACCTAGAAAACTGTGAATTGAATTTGTTTGAAACCTATCAGGCATCTGAAAAGGTAGCATTGAAGTTTAATGACTTGGTTGTAACTAGTATGTTGAGGGGTAAAAAAGTAATGCATTTGTTTGATGAAAACGGATTTGATTATTTACCCGGAGAGTCGGTTATTATCCCTTCGAATGTAGAAATGAAAATAGATTTCCCAGAAGCCAATCTAGACAATCCTACTCAGTGTTTAGCTTTGGCAATTGATAATCAAAAAATTCTTCAAACCCTGCAATTATTAAACGAGAAATACCCAAAAGAAGGAAAGAATGATTTTTGGAAATTGGATGATAGAAATTACTTTTTTTATAATAATGAGGACCTGGCTAATACCATTAACAAACTCATTCAAGTATGTCAGAGCCAGTCTATCACCAAAGACGTTTTAGCAGATTTAACTTTACAGGAATTGCTCATTAGAATTATTCAAACACAAACATTAAAAGCTTATGACAATGGGCAAATCATTGAAACCAGTTCGCAATTAAGTGTAGTGATTCACTTGATTAAAAGTAGTATTGGTCAAAAAATAAATTTGAATAGTTTAGCAAAAGTTGCAGGATTGAGTACCGCATCCTTATACCGTTTATTCAAGAAGGAATTGGGAATTAGTCCGATTGAATACATCATGATTGAAAGAATTAAAATCGCTAAAAAACTTTTAAAAGATCAAAGTATTTATATCAAAAATGTTTCATTTGAAGCAGGCTTTGAGGATTGCAATTATTTCATTAGAGCCTTCAAACAATATGAAGGCATTACACCCAAACAATACAGACAAATGCAAGCTTGAAATTAGCTAACATGGTATTTCAGTGGTTCTAAGTTACCGAGTTCCTCCTCAGTGAATAAACGACTCACTGTTATAAATCGATAACCGCTGGGTATCTCTAAACTAAAACTGGAGCCTCTGCCTTTTGTGATATGTATATGCAATTGGGTAAACTTCCAATATTCAAATTGGTCTTTACTCATCCAAAATTCACATTGGTCTATTTCGCCTAAACAAACATCACTATCCCCCACTTTGAAATCGCCCTTTTCAAAACACATGGGCTGGGAGCCATCGCAGCAACCGCCACTTTGATGAAACATTAAATCACCAAATCTTGCTTTCAATTGTGTAATCAATTGTGAGGCTTCTTCGCTAACAGTTACGCGTTTAAACATGGTATAAAGATAAAAACCGATAGACAAAAGTCTACCGGTTTCGATTGGAAAATTGGTGTATAAAACTAAAAGAAACCTAATTTTTTCTTGTTATAAGAAATCAACATGTTTTTAGTTTGGCGATAATGTCCCAACATCATGTGGTGATTTTCTCTTCCAAAACCTGATTTTTTATATCCACCAAAAGGAGCATGTGCAGGATATGCGTGGTAGCAATTTACCCAAACACGACCAGCCTGAATAGCACGCGGTACAGTATACAATTCATGTGCATCACGTGTCCAAACACCAGCACCTAAACCATACATGGTATCATTGGCAATTTCGATGGCCTCTTCAGTAGTTTTGAAAGTAGTTACACAAACAACGGGACCAAAAATTTCCTCTTGGAAAATTCTCATTTTGTTATGGCCTTTGAATAAAGTAGGTTGAATATAATAACCATTTGCTAAGTCGCCATCTAGTTTCATCACATCACCACCACATAGGAGTTCAGCACCTTCTTCTTTACCTAATTTCAAATAAGACTGAATCTTTTCATATTGGTCGTTTGAAGCCTGTGCACCCATCATAGTAGCGCTATCAAGTGGATTGCCCATCTTAATCGCTTTGGTTCTTTCAATAACTTTAGACATGAATTGATCATAGATACTTTCATGCACTAAAATACGTGAAGGACAAGTACACACTTCACCTTGATTCACTGCAAACAATACAGCACCTTCTACAGCTTTATCAAAGAAATCATCATCAGCATCACAAACAGAAGGAAAGAAAATATTAGGTGATTTACCACCCAATTCCATGGTAACTGGAATTAAGTTTTCTGAGGCATATTGCATGATTAAGCGGCCAGTAGTAGTTTCTCCTGTGAAAGAAACTTTAGCAATACGTGGAGATTGAGCCAAAGGTTTACCAGCTTCAGGACCAAAACCTGTAACTATATTCAGCACACCAGCAGGAACAATATCTTGAATCAATTCCATCAAACACATGATAGAAGTAGGTGTTTGTTCTGCAGGTTTAACAACCGTACAGCAACCTGCAGCCAAAGCAGGAGCAATTTTCCAAGTAGCCATTAACAAAGGAAAGTTCCAAGGAATAATTTGTCCAACTACTCCAATAGGCTCAGGAATAATGATACTTACTGTGTGTTCATCATGCTCAGAAATGGTTCCCTCCTCAGCCCTGATAACACCAGCAAAATATCGGAAATGATCGATACACAAAGGTAAATCAACATTCACTGTTTCGCGAATGGGTTTACCATTATCAATGGTTTCAACAGCAGCAAGGTATTGTAAATTGGCCTCCATTACATCGGCTATTTTATTTAAAATACTTGCTCTGTATGTGGGAGATGTTTTACTCCAAGTAGTAAATGCAGCATGAGCAGCATCCAATGCATTGTCAATGTCCTGCTTGCCCGAACGAGCTGCTTTTGCAATTAGTTTTGCATCAATAGGACTGTAATTTTCGAAGTACTCACCACTAACAGGAGTAACAAATTTTCCACCTATGAAATTGTCATAGTGCGGTTTGAATGTAGGTCTTTGAGTTGTCATATGGGTTTGGTTAAAAAGTTTGTAAGACAATGATGATAAAAATTATCATACAGGTGATAGGAGAATTCAATCAAATCATAGCATTGAAATTAAACAAACCTCTTTGGGTCATTCATTAATAGGATAAATAACAAGAGTTGTGATTCACACCTGAAATAAGAACAGCAGCTATTGTTTTATTAGGCACTTAAGAGATTTTAACTAGCTTTACAGCAACTCATTTAACATGAAAAGAAATGAATAAGTGGCAGATCAATCAAAGTTATCAGCAGTTGGCAGGAAAGGTTCTCATCAGTATTTTTATATTGGCCACTCTCTTTCATGTACTGGTTATCTTAGAAATATTACCCAATGAAATTGTATGGGGAGGGAATATTACATTCAAAGAAGAGTTGTACATTTTTGAAAGTATTTCAATTGCCATCAATTTACTTTTCTTATTTATTGTTTTGGCCTATACGGGAAGAATCAAATCCCGCATCAAGGCCAGCATCTTCAAATGGTTGATGTGGTTGATGGCTGTGGTATTTTTAATCAATACCCTTGGTAATTTATTGGCTAAAACTAGCACAGAAACACTCATCTTTACACCAGTCACATTTGTTTCTGCGGTTTGTTGTTTGGTATTATTAAGTAAGGAAAAATCTTAAATTTCAGAAAAAACAAAACATGGAATTCCTAAGCTTTCGAAAATTCAATGAATATACTGCAGCAAAAACCTTTTCATTATTATTAGAAGAAAACGGGATAGAAAATATACTCGAAGATAGCAGTCCTAAGTTTGATCCAGGATTTAGCAATAATGAACTGCTGAAGGAATTTCGTATTAAAATAAAATCGGAAGATTTTGAACAAGCCAATCAGCTTTTACTCAATCAGGCTGATGCCTTGATACAAGATATAGATGAAAACCATTATCTGTTTCAATACAACAATGATGAATTAAAAGAACTATTGAGTAAAGCAGATGAATGGAGTGAAATTGATATCCGTCTTGCAAGAAAAATTCTACTGAGCAGAGGTATTGCTCTGAGTGAATCTGACTTGATGGAATTAAGAAAAAAAAGAATCAAGGAACTCGCGGAACCTGAAAGAATATCTATGTTGTGGATACGCTTTGCTTATGCAGTTGCGTTTGCTGGAGGACTCATTGCCTTGTTTATTGGATGGCATATCCATACCCATAAAAAAACATTACCCAATGGAGAAAGTGTTTTTGCTTATGACATGGAAAGCAGAAAACAAGGATTGCTCATTTATCGATTAGGCTTACTGATGTTGTTTGTATGGATTAGTGTATTTGTAATTAGGAATATACTTTTCGAAAACAATATAGGAATGGAGCCGAGAAATTTATTCGGTCATTAATTACAAAACATAGCCAGCACAATTAGTAATTATCTTAGGAAGCATTTATGGAAAAGGTCAAAAGACCTATTAGATTTTGTTAGGATGAATGAGTATGTATCAGCCAACATCACAAATGCGAAATAAGTAAGAAATGAAATTCTAATTCAATTGTTTGTTCAAGGACTCGAAATACGTATCACCAATGGGAATTTGAATGGCACCAATATAGATTTTTCTATTGCGTATTGAATCAATTTTTGCATGAGGTACTGCATAAGAACGATGTACCCTGGAGAACTTTCCTTCAGGCAATTTCTCCAAAATTGATTTCATGGTGCTATGGGTAATGATGGGCTTCTGTCCCACATATATCTTGACATAATCACCAAGACTTTCTATGTATTGAATATCTGCAATAGGAATCTTTACCAATGCATATTCTGCTCTTACAAAAATTGAATCCTCTTCAATTTGATTCTGTTTAGATTTGAGTTCATGTATAGCCTTTACCTTTTTTAAGGCTTGTTCAAACCGCTCAAAAGAAATAGGCTTTAACAAATAATCAATTGCATCTAAATCGAATCCTTTCAAAGCATATTGACTGTAAGCGGTTGTAAAGATAAGTGCTGGTGGATCTTGCAGCGACTCATAAAACCTGATTCCATTGATATCTGGCATATTGATATCAAGAAAAATTAAATCAACCTCATTGACCTTTAAATAAGCAGAAGCTTCAAAAACATCTGTAAATACTCTTAGCAAATTAAAGCCAGAAACCTTTTGAACAAAGGCTTTAATAATATCTAAAGCAAGTGGTTCATCATCTAAAGCAATACAACGAATCATATCAAATTAATTTGAAGACTGACAAAAAAACTATCAGGAAGATCATCTACCCTTAATTGATGTTTTTTAGGGTAAATTAATTCCAGCCTTCTCTTAACGTTCTTCATACCAATTAAGTTACTTCCCAACTCAGAATTTTCTCTCATTTTTGAATTTTTCACTTCAAACAACATAGCCTGCTCCTTCACTTCAAGCCTTATTATGATGGAAGATGGCTTACTTGGAGAGATCCCATATTTGATTGCATTCTCAACAAAAGGAAAAAACAAATGTGGTGAAATCTTCCAATGTGACTGATCAATTGACACCTGAAAATCGATTTGAGTTTTATCTGTGAGTCTTAATTTTTGCAGTTCGACATAATCTCTTAAATGCTGCACTTCCTCTTCAATAGAAATGAGCTGTGCTGCTTCATCATTGATTACAAAACGTATGAAATGAGAAAGTCGCAACAAATAATTAGGTACCTTTTCGGGCTGGGTAATCGATAAAGAATAAATGCCGTTTAAGGTGTTGAAGAAGAAATGCGGATCGATTTGTGCTTTTAAGAAAGACAATTCAGCCAGTAGTTTTTCATTTGATAGTTCCTTTGCCTCGGCCTCCAATCGCAGCCACTCGTTGAGTAGTCTGAAGCCTGTACTACTAGCTACCAATAGTAATCCAAAAGTTATGGTCATGAATTTACCCATTCTTCTGAAGTCACGATTCATAAAACCTTGTTCATCCATTAGGATTTTATTGGATACAAAAGGAATCATTTGTATCATAACAAATAAAACCAGCAGGCTTATGAGAAATCTGAAATACCGGCGATTGAGTAAATAACGAGGAACCAGCACATGGTAATTGAAATAAAACAAAGCAATATGTGCCAATTGAAATATGACCATCCATACCAAGATTTTTTCAGGATTGTTTAAACCCGAGATATTTCTTGGAGTTGGATGCAACATCATGGGTATGAGTAATAAGGCTAACCAGCCCGCTAGATGCAAACAAACTGTAAGCAGTTTAACCCGAAAGCTCTTATTAGAAAAGTCACCCATCTTTGCCTGAAATAATCATTCAAAAATGGGTGATTCAATCTGATTAGAAAATCTAATTCGATTAAAGTATCAAATCAATAGACCAAATAAAGGCCTTAAAGAACCAAATTATCCTTTTCGTAAAGTAAGCACCGTAATCTCTGGCCAAATACCTACCCTACCTGTGAATCCAATAAAACCATAACCTCTGTTTACATATAAGTGACGGTCTTCATGACTTGCAATACCTGCCCAATTTTTATAGCGGTATTTTACAGGACTCCATCTAAAACCAGGAATTTCAACTCCCATTTGCATACCATGTGTATGACCAGAAAGCGTTAAGTGAACCGGATTCTCATTTACCTTTACCTGTTCATCCCAATGCGAAGGATCATGAGACAATAGTACTTTAAAATCTTGGTGAGTTGTGCCTTTTAAAGCCTGCTGTAAATCTCCTCTTTCACCAAAACCTTTTCCCCAATTCTCAACACCTGCAAATACAATCGACTGCTTATTCTTTTGAATTCTGATGTGTTCATCGAGTAATAATTGATAGCCCATATCTGCATGGTGTTGTTTTAATCTATTGAGATTTTCCATTTTATGTTGAGGGGATTCCCAAGCAACATAGTCGCCATAGTCGTGGTTACCGAGAATAGAAAATTGTCCATACTTGGCACGAATGCTTCCAAAAATATCTTTGTAAGGAACGATTTCTTCTGCGCGGTTATTGACTAAATCGCCTGTAAATACAAACACATCACTATTTAATTCCTTGATAATTTTTATGCCTTCTTCCACCGCCGATTTATCATCGAAGCTACCTGCATGAACATCTGAAATTTGGGTGATGGTTAATCCATCAAACTCCTCAGGAAGTTCTTTGAAGAACAATTCTTTTCGATGAACCTTATATGAATATTTGCCTTTGGTAATGCCATAAATAAAAGAAGCAAATGGCACAGCAGCTACCATTAAAGCGATTTTAGAAACCATTTCTCTTCTGGCTGGCATGGCAGGAGCCCCATCAGTGGTTGTGCCTGATACCTTCTTGAATAGGCCCGTAAATACCCTTACAATATCTTCACCCAATAAGAAAATGAGGACAAATATTTTGGTGACAAAAAGTGTGATAAACAAATTAAACACGAGTTGCTGAAAAGCACTGAGTCCACCAGGTTTAGAAATAGAACCAAATCCACTAACAATTAAAACAACTGGAACAATAGCAATCAGCCAATACAGGATATTCCAAAAACTTCTCCATTTTAAAGTTTGGGTGATGGTTTGTATCCCTTGAAAAACGTAATAATCAACAGAAAAAATAATGAGTACCGGTATGAATAATAACCAGGGAGTTGGACTTCCGTGCATTGTATAAAATTTAATGAAGGATGAACATTAAATTCTATGCCGAAAAGTTTAATTGTCAGTTGAAACTTGTAGGGAACGTAGAAAGATTCCGATAAAACGTAAAAATGTAAGGATGAAATGTAGAAGCAAATTGTCAGCCTGACAAAACGCCACTTTGTTTAACTAATGAAGTTTTTCTGCTTCTTGTTCCCAAACAGCTTTATAAGCACTATCATTTGGATTCTCTAAGTGTTTGATATACGATTTTGCGAATTCAGGGTGTTTCCAAAATCGGAAGCGAATCCAAGTATGGGTTGGAAGCCAATAAAAGAAAGCTGCTAATAAACCCATAACAACCATTCTTTTTAAGATGAAGGAATCATATTGGAGTTGTTTCAGGCTGATTACAATTGACAAGAATAAGAGACCTATTGCAGAAATAAGTAATAAACTAGAAGCGCCCGAAAACATCATTAGTTTAAAAAGAACACCAATAATAGCCACCGCAAGTTGAACCTGGGTTATCAATAACAATGGTAATTCCATTCCATCTTTGAGTTTGGCTTTCAAAACAGATTGCACCAAAAAAGGCGTTGCAATCATGTAAAATGTAGCCAATAACATGAGTGAAAGCAATAAACTAACAGCAGGAAAATCAAATCCTAGTACACATGCAAAAGCTAAAATGGAAAGTACAATTAGTCCCTTTTCTACTATAGGTAAAACGTTCATTTTTTAAAATCCTGTTTGATTAATTTAAATGAAAAATAAAAGAGTAAAACTACAATAGAAATTAAAATTACCCAAAGCCAAAGTTTAGGCTTGACTGTATTGTTATTGCTTTCAAGTGAAGTAATACTCCCCTTTTCAACAGCCGCTAAATTTAATTTATCGAGTTGATCCGGAATACGCGATTTAAAATTAATCAAATCATAAACCGGTGCTTTTAAATTCTTATTTCCATACAAGAGATAATGTGAAGCATCCATATCCTTCACTTTTAAAATGAGACGGTACTGAGGACCTAAGACTTGCACAGATTCGAAGTTGATGGGTTCATTGTCGTCATTAAATATTTTTAATCTGATTTTTTCCGCTGCTCGTTTGTTTAGTTGAATAGGCGCAAAATCATCTGATGAAATATAGGTGCTCAATACGGTTTGGTAGTGATAAATCCATTTTGAATCAGACCAGATACTATCTGTTGCTACCTCAATCTCGAGCTTTCTAAAATACTCTTCATTTGATTTTGTAAACAATAAGATAGATGATATGGGATACGTTTGATTGAAGTCGAAATCGATGATGCTTTGTTTTTGCGCTGCTG
>JBMLPO010000433.1:16412-23331 GCA_049242065.1 Bacteroidia bacterium | reverse complement strand
ATCCGCTACTATCCCTTACGCGGTTGGTGTTTGGAAGAGAATTTATGTACTTAATTGAAATGTTAAAATTCAAAAATTTGCATTTACCTCCCCAATTTTCTCTGAAATGTAACTGATTCACTTTAGAATCTTTGGTGTAATTTCGTATGGTGGTTTTATTGATAGTATCATTTGATACTATCAATAATAAACGATTTTTTGATTTGGAAAAATAAATTCATTACCGAAAAGGGCTATTTCAAAGCAAATTCATTTACTGAAATTTAAGTCCGGTTAAAATTTCAATAGATCCTGAATTAAAAACCTCAGTTTTATGTCATCTTTCTACAAGTTTTTAAGTATCCAAGATAGTTTTGAACAACTGTAACCTTATCTATTTATAAATACAAGAACCTTGCTCACTTAAGTATTTTAAAAGGAGCCTGTTGCTGTCTATTCGTGAAACTCAGAAGGCCAGTCCAATCGATTAAGCCAGGTTGTTTTGGGCATTTTCTCTTCTTCCAAATCGTAGTCATCTTGGAATCCAAGCCAAAATTTTGCTGAATTTCCAAAGTATTTAGAAAGTCTTAAAGCTGTATCGGCTTTATTCTATGTTGTCCCTTTACAATCTGTGAGATTCGTGTTTGTGGAATACCAATATCTTTTGAAATTTTATATTGGGTTATGTTCAAGGGTTTTAGAAACGCCTCTAACAAAATCTCACCTGGGTGAATATTTTTTAAAGCTTTCATATGAATGATCATCTATTATTCCAACATCAGTAGCATTTGATGATTTCCATTTGAATGGGATTCTCCGTTGATTTAAAAGACCCTTCAAAAACTGGAAGACAGTATTAATCTGCGGCTTTTTATTGCTTCACCAACTCCTGTTGCATCAAAGAATACATCATTGAATCTTCATATACATTGTTAATGAAATAATGTTCGCGAAGTAGTCCTTCGTATTTGAATCCGCTATCTGTTAAAAGTTTTTGTGAGATGAAATTTGTTTTGCCTGTTAATGCTTCTATTCTGTGAAATTTTAAAACCTCAAATCCAAACTTCAACACTTCAATCAAGGCTTCTTTCATATAACCTTTGCCTCTGTATTTTTCATTGTTGATGACATAACCAATTTCAGCTCTATCATGTTTGGTGGCGATATTGTGGTAACCGCACCAGCCAATTGTTTTTGCGCTAGATTTTTCAATCAAATGAAACAAAAAGAAACTTTTGTTATAGGCTGTTAGTCCTTGTTCAAACATCATTCGTTCTTTGGCTAATGCTTCATCAGTTTCATGGCCAAAAAAGTCCTTCAGTTGCGCATCATTGAGTTGTGTAAAAACCTCACGATGCAAATCAGGTCCCATGCCTCTAAGTAATAAGTTTTTTGTTTCAATCACTTGGCTTGATTTCATACCACTTATAATTTTGAAACGCTACCTGAGCCATTGATATTTTCTTCCAATTCGGGATTACCAGTATACTCTACATCACCCGAACCATTTAAATCTACCTTGAGTTTCTTCGCAGCATGTATTTCAACTGAGCCACTTCCATTTAATTGCACTTCACTTCTTAAGGTTTTTAATTTAGCCAACATCACATCTCCTGAGCCATCTAAATTGATATGGCACTCATTGGCTATTCCTTTTAATTGAATATCTCCAGAGCCACTTAAAATGCAATAGAGTTTATTGTATTCCCAATTCTCTTCACTGATGATACTTCCGCTTCCATCTAACTGTATTTTGTTAATGGGTTCAGGTGTATAAATGGTAATGCGTGAATCCAAATTACTGCTGAGAAAAATCCCCGATTCTCTGTCGATACTCAATTTGCCATCAGCTACTTCGTATTGAATTTTATCTATGAAATTTTCTCCGTCTTGAATGAGGATTTTGTAGCTATCAGCTTTTTTAATTTCTACTTCAAAATTACTTCCAATTACAATTTCTTCAAATGCATCTAAGTCTTTTTCTTTTGTAATCAATTTGCCTGAATTACTTTCACATGATACTAAAGCCAAACAGAGCATACAGAGGGTATAAAATAATTTTTTCATGGTTTAAGATTTCAAATGAAAGATAAAAAAATTATCAAGCAATATGGCTTAATTTTTTTATAGCAAGCAAATGACTCAATAGTACCAATGGAACAATGAATCCGGGTAATAAGGTAAATGGAGATATGAAAACACCTGTATTGGCTTGTTCAAAAGCAATTTGTTGAAATGCCGTAGGTGCTGCTAATAGCGCTGTTAAAACAATATTGGCCAAAAATATCAAACCAATATAATTCCAAATTTTGAGTGTTTTTGCTGATAGTATTTTATTTATTTTTAGCAAATAAATCACAATAAGCGAACTGATTCCTATTAATATATCAAGGTTTGTTCCTTCAAAGGTCATGAGTTGTGGAATTAGATGTTGCAAGTACAATCCCCATAAGCAAAACTCCACTACTATGCGAACGGGATGTATCCAAAATAGTTGATCGACATCTATTTGGTTTAAGATTTCTTTTCCTTTTTTATTGAAAAATAAAAACATAATGGCAATTATATTAGGCCCAATTAATAAGATAAATCTAGGCGGTATTGCCCGTGTTTCTTCATAAAATCCAGTACTGGAAACCAACAGTTGTAGGCTGGTCCAAATGAGTACTATTGGAAAAGCCCACTTTATTTTTTGGAAGCTGATATAAACAACCCACAAGCTATAAACGATACAAACATAAAATAGAGGAGTAGTGAAATAGATGAATGTTTCCATGGTTTAATTTTAGACGAAGAAACAATGCAATCTCTCCAATCTACTTTACATATGGCAAGAAATAATTTATCTCATTTCTTTCCTTATCCTGCTCAAGGATGTATCGGTTATTCCTAAATAGGTGGCAATATATTTTAGTGGTACATGCTCTATTAGCATGGGTTTATTAGTAATCAATTGTCGGTAGCGTTCTTCTGCAGAGGTAGTAATATGCGACAACATTCTGCTTTTTAATCCGGCAAAACCTCTCACCAATAAACTGCGACCAAATTCCCTGAATTGTGGATATTCATGAAAGAGTTGATTGAGTTTTTCAAAAGAAATGGAAGCAACATTTACAGGTGTAATGGTTTGTATGTTTTCTTTCGAAGCTTGTCTTAAAAAGAAAGATTGTACCTCAAATACAAATTCACCAGCAGTATAAAAATTGGTGCTGATTTCATTCCCTTCCATATCGATGGCATAGGAACGTATGATGCCATTTTCGAGAAAATAATAGGCATTAGAAACTTGATTTTCTTTGAGTAGGAATTCATTTTTTGGAAAGCTTTGTTGCTTGAATTCCGCAGCTATTTTTTCACTGAGTTCAGCGTTGAAAAACTGGCTATTTAAAAACAACTGAGTTAGTGCGTTCATCAATTATTTAGAAAATTCAAATTTCACAACAATGGGGAAATGGTCGGAAGGATAACGCCCATTTGGTTTTTCTACCAGCACTACATAGGAATGAATTTTTTTGATATCTTTTGAAAGGAAGATATAATCTATTCTAGGCAAGGCGGACTCATTTACTTTAAAGCCATTAAAAGTTCCTGCTTGTGGTTCATGGGTCTTTTTTGCCCAAACTTTTGCATCTTGGTATAAGTCTGATAAAATTCTAATTCCTTCCGTTTCAGCTTCCATGTTCAAATCACCCATGATAACCACAGGTAGGTTTTGTGAGTTCAACTCTCTAGCTCTTTGTGCGATGAGCTTTGCACTATTTTCACGAGCCAATTCACCCATATGATCGAAATGGGTATTGAATACCCAAAAAGATTTTTGCGTTCTGATATCTTTCAGTAAGGCAAAGGTGCAGATTCTAGGTAAAGCGGCATCCCATCCAATCCCTCCAATTTCTTCTGGTGTTTCGCTTAACCAAAATTGTCCTTTTCTCATCACCTTGAATTTTGCACTATTATAAAAGATAGCAGCATATTCTCCTTTTCTAAAGCCATCATCTCGGCCACCACCAATGGATTGATAGATTTTAAGTTTTTCTTGTAGGTAATCCATTTGTGAAGCAAGGGCTTCTTGAACACCAAAGAAATCTGGTTTTTGGTTTTGAATTTGTTTGATTAAAAAATCTTTACGGATACTCCATTTGTCTTCTCCATCATTTTCATTGGCATAACGAATATTGTAAGTCAAACAGGTATAAGATTGGGCTTGAATGGTTAAGATGTTACTCGTTAGAACGATAATTAATACGGGAATTAACTTGAGTAGTTTCATGCGATTTAATAATTTCAAATTCTAAGATAAAGTTAAAAAGATAAAAGGGCATATTTGTAAACAAAATTTTTATTCATGTCATCACATCACATCATACGCGACGGTCAGGAACCTGCATTAATTATTGCCAATGGTGAATCGTGTTCACGTAACTTATTGGATCAATTATTAGAGTGGAGTCCGATTGTGATGGTATTAGATGGAGCCATTGATAGGGTGATTCCACTTGGAATTAAAATAGATATTTTAGCAGGTGACTTTGATAGAAATAAAGACCCCAAAGAAATATTAAATACCCAACATCAAGTTGAAATCATACATACGCCCGACCAAGATAAAACAGACTTAGAAAAGGGAATAGAAATTTTGCTTTCGAGAGGACATCAAGCCATCAATATTATTTGGGCTACGGGTAGAAGGGCAGACCATACCATCAATAATATGACTTTATTGGCTCGGTATAAAGACAAAGCCAATTTGGTTATTTACGATGATTATTCAAAGATATTCTTATTAAGAAACCAATTCACCAAGTGGTACACTGCAGGTACACCCATATCATTGGTTCCAATTGGAGAGGTAAAAGGTATTCAAACAACAGGGCTTCTTTATAACCTGAATAATGAAAATTTAAACTTGGGTTACAGAACCAGTTGCAGCAATGAAGCAGCAACGGATACCCATGTTACCATATCTTATGAATCAGGTGATTTGTTGATGATGGAATGTTGGGATTAGCACCGAGGCGCTGGTCTTTTTAAATCTTCTTTATACCTAAATTGTTAAATTCTTTTAGAGCAAATTCTCATTCATTATAACTTTCTTTCAAGTTGAAGAAGGTTCAGTACGGTAAGAAACTAAACTGCTACTTGATCGTTATACTCAAGCTTTTTGAAAGGAGTTCATAAATAGGTTTTATCTTCAGATACAAATCATAGCAACAAAAAAGCCTCCCGAGGGAGGCTTTTTCCTGTCGATCAAAACAGTGCTTATTTAACAATAACAAGCTTTTGCGTAATTGAAGAATTTTCTGTGCTGATTTTAGCAAAGTAGATTCCTTGTTGAAGCATTGAAACATCACCATTAATGGTATAGTTTCCTGCATTCATTGATGTTGTAGGCATCATTTGTACTCTTCTTCCATTCATGTCTAAAATTTCAATAGACACATTTTCTGAAGTATTTAAATTGAAGTTAAAGTTCACTTCAGTTTGAGCAGGATTAGGATAGATGCTCAATTCTGTAATGCTTTCTTTTACTTCTTTAACCGATGTAGCAATGACATTGATTGTTTTGGTAATAGTATCAGATAAGAATGAATTTGAAGCGATTAATCTTACAGTATATACACCATTTGAGGTATAAGTATAAGTTGGATTTTCATCTGTTGATGTTGCACCTGCTACTCCAAAATCCCACTGATAGGTAGTTGCATAACCTTTAGTATCTGTGGTATTGGTGAAATTAAATTTGCGAGAACCAGTAGTGGTATCTTGAGTGAATGTAAAGTTGGCTGCAGGTTTTTCAGTTGCAAACACTTCAACAGTTTTGCTAGCAAACGATGAATCAAATGCATTGCTAACAGTTAATTTTACAATATATGAACCATTAGCTGGGAAGTTAAATACTGGATTTGCTTCTGTAGATGTTGCACCATTGCTTCCAAATTCCCAACGATATGTTGAAGCGATTCCCCTCGTATTAGAATTATTGGTGAATTGGTAATTTCTTGAATTGCTAACTGTAGGAGCGAAGCTAAAATCAACAATTGGATTGGCATTAAAAGGAGTTTTACCTGTTGTGAAATTAGAATTTGCAATGGCTACAGATGAACTGTTCGGAGCAAAATTCGGGTTCTCATAACTAAAAGGTCTAACTAAATTCACTTCATTTGATTTGTTGAAAGTATCTGTATTATTGCTTACTACCCAAGCTCTAACTGCATTGGTATTTGTGAAACTCATTGTATCACTTGAACTAGCTAATTTACCAGCCCAACCTGAAGGAATTCCGGCTATGATATTGTTTTTGAAAACAGCATATCCATTTTCAAAATTAGAGGAAGTTAATCTGCTATCCACTAATAAACCAGCATCTGGATATCCGCTCATGATACTATTAACTAAAGTTAATGAAGAGTTTCTTCTGATATGAGCAGCTCTTCTGAAATTTGAGTTAACTGTTAATGATTGACCATCAAAATTAGGTCCAACTAAAGTTACATTAGAGAATACAGCACTTGTTATAGGAGTGTTTTTAGTGCCATTTGCATCGTTATCTGATTCAAATCCATTTGATCCACTTTGGTCGGCGTTTGATGGATGACGGAATCCTATTGCATATTGAATGTTTCCTCTGAAACCATTGTCTGTATCAAAATCATCATCAATACCTGCATAAGCAATAAGGTGTTTTGCATTTACTGTACCGCCAAACCACTCGTAAGAGTCATCACCAGAATAAGAAACCATTATATTGTCAACTTTGGTTTTTCTTCCAACTGAATAGAAAGTAATACCATTGATTTCTGAATTACTCGCAGTGGTTAATGGAATACCTGCAAATTCAACTCTTACGTATTCTAAAACACCTGAACTATCATCATCATTGTTGCCACCAAAACGACCATCAATATCCCCAGAACCTGTTACTGGTTTGGCAATACCACCT
>JBMLPO010000433.1:0-16402 GCA_049242065.1 Bacteroidia bacterium | reverse complement strand
CACCTTCAGCAGCAGCAGTATCACCTTGAGGTAAATTGTGCACGGCTCTACCTGTTATTACCAATCCACCCCAGTTTCCTGGACCTCTTAAATTAGCTGCATTATTTGAGGTGAAAATAATAGGTTCTTCTTTAGTTCCTTTTGCATAAATTTTAGAACCTCTTGTAATGATGATGGTTCCTTTTCCTGTTCCTCTGATTACTGTACCTGGTTCAATTGTTAAAGTAGCGCCATTGTTTACGTATACATATCCATCATTCAATAAATAAACATTGTTTTTTGTCCAAGTAGTATTGGTGCTAATATCACCTGCATTAATAGTTACTGTAGTTGCAGGATAAACTGTTGATAGTGGAGTCCAGTTGGTCCATCCTTTAGTCCAATCTTTAGTAGTATCAGGATCAATAGCTCCTCTGTAAGTTGTATAATCGAAGAATTTCTCAGGTGTAACAACAATACTAACACCAACAGATTTGCTGATACTTGCACTGTCATATTGATTTGTAGCAGTTAGTTTAACTGTGTAGAATCCATTTGCAGGAAATGTGAAACTTGGGTTTGCATCGGTAGAAGTAGCGCCCCCAGTTCCAAATTCCCATTTGTATGTAGTAGCGAATCCTTTAGTTACAGTTGTATTGCTGAAAATATAATCTCTGGTATTTGGATTAGTTTGTGCAAAATTAAAGTTAACAGTTGGCTTTAAGTTCACATTCACAATCACAGATTTACTAACTACGAGGCTGTCCCAATTATTTTTCACTTTTAATGAAACTGTATAAGTACCATTATTAGGGAAACTAAAAACAGGATTAGCTTGAGTTGATTTAGCGCCATTGGTTCCGAAATCCCATTCGTAAGTGCTTTCAAATCCTTTGGTATCAACAGTACTAGTAAAAGTATAAGTTAATAGATTGTTTGTAAAAGTATAATCAGCACTTGGTTTTGCATCATAAGGAGTTTTACCTGTATTGAAATTGCTGTTTGAAATGGCAGCTGAATTGTTCAAAGGAGAGAAGCTCGGATTAGAATATGAGAAAGGACGATTTAAATTGATTTCATTACTTGTATTAAAAGTATCGTTGTTATTGTTAACAACAAAAGCTCTTACCGCATTAGTAGATGTATTAGTTAAGGTATCTGAACTTGATGCCAATTTACCTGCCCAACCAGAAGGAATACCTGCAACTATATTGTGTTTGAATAAAGCTGTACCATTTTGGAAAGAAGCATTTGTTAATCTAGAATCGATTAATAAACCAGCATCTGGATAACCTGAAAGAACTGAGTTTACTAGGGTCAAAGCAGAGTTTCTTCTGATATGAGCAGCTCTTCTAAAATTGGTTGTTATGGTTAATGTTTGACCATTAAAATAAGGACCAACTAATGTCATATTAGAAAATACAGGAGCAGTTTGTGGTGTATTTTTTGTACCGTTTGCATCATTATCAGATTCAAATCCATTTGATCCACTTTGGTCTGAATAACTAGGATGACGGAAGCCAATACCAAATTGAATCATACCTCTAAAGCCATTATCTGTATCAAAATCATCATCAACGCCTGCGTAAGCAATGAGATGTTTTGCATTTACTGTACCACCAAACCATTCATAAGAATCATCTCCTGAATAAGAAACCATCACGTTATCTACTTTGGTTTTTCTTCCTACAGCATAAAAAGTAATACCATTGATTTCTGAATTACTTGCCGTAGTTAATGGAATTCCAGCGAACTCAACTCTTACGTATTCTAAAACGCCAGAGCTGTCTTCATCATTACTTCCACCAAATCTTCCGTCGATTTCGCCAGAACCTGAAACAGGTTTTGCAATACCGCCTTCAGCGGCTGCAGTATCACCTTGTGGTAAATTATGTGTTGCTCTTCCTGTAATAACTAATCCACCCCAGTTGCCTGGGCCTCTTAAATTTGCAGCATTGTTAGATGTGAAAACAATAGGTTCTGCAGCAGTTCCTTTTGCATAGATTTTAGCACCTCTGCAAATGATAATAGTTCCTTTACCCGTACCGCGGATTACAGTACCTGGTTCAATGGTTAAAGTAGCTCCTCCAGTTACGTAAACATAACCATCATTTAGCAAATAAACATTGCCTTTTGTCCAAGTGGTATTGGTTGTAATATCACCGGCATTAATAGTAACAGTTGGATTGGGATAAACTGTTGTTTGTGGTTCCCAATTGGTCCAAGTTTTTGTCCAGTCTTTGCTTGTGTCTGGATCAATGGCACCACGGTAGGTGGTTGGAGTGAAGAAATTGCTCTGTGCAAGGCTTATTTGTGCCAAGCCCAATACGATCAGAAGAGTAAAGATTCTTTTCATTTTGTTAATCTGTATAGGATATTTAATCCATTGCGAAGTTCAATCTACTTTATTACCGCATTGTAAGGCGAATATTAAGTTAAAGTGAGTGTATTGTTAAGTAGGTGTTAAGTCCAATTCCTAGCAAACAAAAAAGGCTGCCAAAGGCAGCCCATTTTTGTGTAAATGATTATTATATTAGAACTTATAGGTAGCAGAAATTGAATAAGATGAACCCACTCTGAATGACCATATTGTATTATCTTTAGCTGCATCATAGGAGGTTTTATCATCATTGTTTTGGTAGAATACTACGTTTTGTGCAAGTAAATCTCTTAAACCAATTCTGATATCTAAGTTTTTGAAGATGGTTTTATTAACCTGTAAATCGATAACCGTTCTAGGCTTTTCCCAATAGCTAGCATATTCTGCATTTCCTGCATTTGAAATCCTTTGTCCAATTCTATTCACCATGCATGATGCACCATAATTGTGTTTGTTGTTTTGATATTGAATTCCTGTATTGATGATATATGGTGATTGACCTTGTAATGGTCTTTCATTCATTTCACGAGCAATAACATTAGATAAATCAACTTTTGATTTGATATAAGCAAAGTTTCCTAAGAAGTTCAGTCCACTTAAGAAATGGTCTTCTTTTTTATTTAAGATTCTGCCAATGTTTAATTTGTAATCGAACTCTAAACCATAATTCCAAGCAGTTGGAACGTTTTGGTAACTCATCAATCTTGGACTTCCTCCTGAGAATAAAATTTTCTCTATTGGATTATTGAAGTTTTTATAAAAAACAGAGGCAGAAATCACCTGACCTGGAGTTGGGTAATATTCGAAACGAATATCAGCATTTTGAACTTTAGTTCTTTTTAAATTTGAGTTACCTTCAACCAATAATAAATCATTGAAATCAAAGAATTGGAATGAAGCTAATTCCCTAAACTCAGGTCTTGAAACAGTTTGTGAATAAGAGAATCTTAAGTTTATTTTTTCGGTTAACTCATAGATTGCATTGATGGAAGGAAGAAAATCTATAACAGTTGTATCCAATTCAAACTTTTCATTTAAGCCTGTTCTGAATGTACTTAATTTTTGTCTGTACGATTCTACTCTAACTCCATATATTAATCTTATTCTATTGTTTAATTTGGTATCTAATCTTACATATCCAGCATATAAATTACTTGAAGCTTGGTATGCATCACTAGGTGTAGTAACTTCTTTTAATACAAATCCGTTTGTATCAATTGTTCTTGAATTAAAGATTTGATCAATTGGTAATTTCATGTATTCAGAAGTGGTAGATGCATTAGAACCCGGTGCCAAAGTATAACCCAATTGTCTTGCATTAAAATCTCTATCTCTTAATTGGAAATAAACACCTGCTTTGATTTCATTTTTAATCTTACCAAAATTCAATGGCATCGAAATATCAGTGTTACCGCTATAGCTATTATCCAATTGTGTAGAGAAGAATCTTCCAGCAATTTCTGGTTGTGCTGTTGATTGAATGGGAACCGCATAGTTTAATTGTTCCGGATCATTCGGGTCGGTTACAAATGCTCTTTGGTATCTTACTCTTCTAAAATCAGGAGTTATTCTTGATAATCTATTGTAACCTAAAGACCAGTTAATTTTCATTTTGCTGCCAGCTAAAACATGTTCAGCACCCAATTGATGGCTATTCAAAATGTTTTGGGTGTACCACATGGCATAAGAAATCTGGTCGAAGCTATTGATTAAATCTTTACCAGAACGGATAACAGTTTGGTCGTTTGAATTCACATTCACAATATTTTTAAATGAAACTTTATTGAATTTATTTTTCCAACTTAAGTTCCATAATAAACCATTTAGTGAATTGGTCGTATATTGTTTGTCTGTATAATCAAATAAGGTACTGTTGTTATCGTAATCTTTTCTGTTGATTTCTTGAAATGTTAAGGTGTTTTGTGAAGTTAATGCAAAAACACTTCCTAATTCAGCTGTTTTCAATTTTTTCAATTGGCCCATGCTAAATTGAAAATTGGTTCCTGGTCTAGCTGAATTGTCTGTATTGATAACGAAATTATCATTCAATTGACGTGCTACATTCACTAATCTTTTTACATCATCCATGCTTTGGATGCTGTTTTGGTAAGATCTTAAAGTATTGTTATCAGGAAATGCATTAGGCATTTTTCTTGTTCCATCATCTATACCAAGGAAATCATAAGAACCATTCACGTTCGATTTGAATTCTTTAAAAGTAGTAATACTATTTACACTGCTACCTAAACTCAATTGATAGAAGTTTTGTTCAGGAATATCTTTGGTTTTAATTTGAATAATACCACCAGCAAATTCACCTGAGATGTCTGGAGTTGCAGACTTAATAATTACTAAATTGTCTAATAAATTTGCAGGAAAAATATCAAATGCAAAGGCTCTTCTATCTGGCTCAGAACTAGGGAGAGGCGAACCATTAATGAAAGCTGCATTGTATCTATCTGGTAGTCCTCTTATAACAGCATATTTGTTATCTTGAATGGTGGCACCACTTACTCTTTTTAACACATCGCCTGTGTTTCTATCTGGAGTTTTTCTTATTACTTCAATACTCAATCCATCTGAGATGGTGGTTGAATTTTTTTGCTGAACCAATAGAGTTGAGGCGCTTTCTCTTTTCAATTCACCTTGTACAACAAATTCAACTAATTCTTTTGTAGACGATTCTAAACTAACAGTAATAGGTTCAACTACCCCTGCTTTCACTTCAATCCCTTTTAAGACTTTTTTATTGTAGGATACATATGAAAATACCAAGTTATAAATACCTGGTTTTACATTGTTGATGCTAAATTTTCCTTCATAATCTGTAGCAGCCCCAAATGAGCTCCCTTCAATTACTACAGTTACACCAATTAATTCTTCCCCTGTTTTTTTGTCGATTACCTTACCGGTAATTTTACCATTTTGCGCACTTACTTGAAATGCGGTAAATAATAAAAATAAAATAGTGTTTAATACTTGTTTCTTGCTGATTCTCATAGCAGTTTTGATCTGCCACAAAAGTATAGTCGCAATTCTTCTCCAAAGTTAATGGAGGGTTAATCTTAAGTAAACTGAATGTTAGTAGAGTGTAAATTTAATGTTACCCCTTAAAGTTAAAAGGCTCATTCTGAGTTAGAATGAGCCTTTTAACTTATTTAATTACTGCTAATTGTTTTCCAATTTTAGTGAAAGCGGAAATGGCTTTATCAAGGTGATCTCTTGAATGCCCAGCACTAATTTGTACCCTGATTCGGGCTTGTCCTTTTGGAACAACTGGATAATAAAACCCAACAACATAAATTCCTTCTTCTAATAATGCAGCAGCAAAATCTTGAGATAATTTTGCATCATATAACATCACAGGAACAATAGGATGTTCACCTGGTTTGATATCAAATCCTGCTTCAGTCATTTTTGCTCTGAAGTATTGTGTATTATCCCAAAGTTTATCTCTTAATTCAGTGGTTTCAGTCAACATATCAAGCACCGCAATACTTGCACCAACAATAGAAGGAGCTAGTGTATTTGAGAATAAATAAGGTCTTGATCTTTGTCTAAGAATATCGATGATTTCTTTTTTGCCAGAAGTGAAACCACCCATTGCACCGCCTAATGCTTTTCCTAATGTACCAGTGATGATATCAATTTTTCCCATCACATTTCTGAATTCATGGGTACCTCTTCCGGTTTTACCCATAAAACCACTAGAATGGCATTCATCTACCATAATCAACGCATTGTATTTCTCTGCTAACGTTACAATATGATCTAATTGAGCAATGGTTCCATCCATACTAAATACACTGTCTGTCACAATAATTCTGTTGCGGCAATGTTGAGTCACTTTTAATTTCTCTTCCAAATCGCTCATGTTATTGTGTTCGTAGCGATGACGTTCTGCTTTACATAAACGCACACCATCAATGATACTTGCATGATTCAATGCATCGCTGATGATGGCATCTTGCTCATTAAATAATGGCTCAAAAACACCGCCATTTGCATCAAATGCTGCTGCATATAAAATAGTATCTTCAGTTCCTAAAAACTCTGCAAGTTTTCTTTCTAGTTGTTTGTGTATATCCTGAGTTCCACAAATAAAACGTACAGAGCTCATGCCATAACCATGTGTATCAATGGCCTTTTTTGCAGCTTCTGTAACTTTTGGATGAGAAGAAAGTCCAAGGTAGTTGTTGGCACAAAAAATGATTACTTCTTTGCCATCTTCTAGTTTTACTTCAGCTCCTTGTGGAGATGCAATGATTCTTTCTTTTTTATAAAGTCCGGCAGATTCTATTTCTGCTAGTTCTTTTTTTAGTTGGTCCTGTAATCCTCCGTACATAATATAATGTTTAAAAGGCAAAAATAGGAATCCTGTCTGAATCACAAAGTGACTCAGGTGTATTTCTTCTTTATTTTCAATTTCAGTTTATAAAAAAAAGAGAACCTCTGCAGATTCTCTTTTTTTAGCAGTCATTATGTTTTATTCTTTGATGATTTTTTTGAATAAAACTTCTCCTTTATCATTTTCTATTTTTACAATATAAAATCCAGGCTTCAACTGGCTAATATTGATTTGGTTTTCATACCTATTCAGTTTTTCAATTTGTTGAAGTGAACCATTGATATCAAAGATTTCTATTGTTCCACTTTTAAATTGCTGGTCATTTTTAATGATGATTGTTTCTTGAGCAGGGTTAGGATATATGAGGCAATTGAAAGACTCTTTTTTTACAGATGACAATCCACTAATAATACCTTTTGCTTGTACTTCAAGTAAATCCAATCCTCCTCTTATATTACCTATGATGAGATCTAAGCTACCATCTTTATTTATATCACCTACACTCACCGAAGCTTTCTTTCCAAAATTCCCTGGTTTGGCAGTATCATTTTCCTTTTCAATAAAAACACTATCGATGGATTGGCAAACTCTGTTTGGACTCAAATCGAAGTTGCTAAACAATTGTACCTTTCCATCATTTCCTCCTAGTAAAATTTCAAACTTTCCATCTTTATCCAAATCACAAACATATGGATTGGAATAGCCATCAAAGTAATAAACTTGACCTCCGCTCACAGTAGCTTCTGCAGAACTTATTTTGCCAATAGAGTCAATATCGGGACTAGAATTAAATTGAGGAGCACTAATGCTTCCTTTGTTTTCAAAATAAACAACAGAACCATTTTTTCTACCTGCTACAATATCTAATTTATTGTCTTTATTCAAATCAATGAGCTGTGGTGTAATAAAAGTACCAGCATACATTTCGAAAAAATTACTGCTTTTCTTTTCAAAAGAAATTGTATTGGAAGAAGCACTGGTGTTTTCGTAATAATGAATTTTACCATTCATGTCACCAATAATTAAATCTGGTTTGTTATCACCATTTAAGTCACCAAAGCTGGGATGCATTTGAAAGATTTTGTTTCCTGATCCTGAATTAATCATAAGAAAATTGGTATCAGCAAGAATAAAATTTGCTTGTCCATTTGCTTTGATCTCATTTTTGAATAAAACCAATCTATCGATACTGTTTTGAGTTTGTGTAAATTCACCTTGTGTGGCAACAACTAAATCTAAATCATTATCAGCATCTATATCAACTAGCACTGGTTTTGCTCCACCACCTAAATCCATCATTTCACCAACAAGGAATTGGTTATTTTGATAGGTAAAATTAGGAACTGTGCTGCTTCCAGTATTTTTGTAATACAAAACCATTTGATTGTTTTTAGCAGCAACATCAGCATTCGGAGCCACCAACATATCTTTTTTACCATCCGCATCTACATCAATAAAATAAGTAGCGGGGAAAATTTCTATTGAAGCAGGAGCGCTTGCGTTGGGATAGATTGAATCTTCATCAATAATGGAATCTCTACCAAGGCTATTGATAGTTTTACCATTCTTTAATAAAAGCAGAGAATTAAAGCCTACATCACCATATAAAACATCTTTATCACCATCACCATCCATATCGAATGTGCTAACTGTACTGCCATTGTGCATTTTTGTTTTATAATTTCTGTAACAAGGTGATTTATCATGTAGAACAAATCCATGTGTATTCACTTTGTAATAGGTATTACCCCAGCAATCATCTCTAAAAACAAATAATATTGAGTCTCTTTTGAATCCTCTTTCTACACTTACATTTTGTGTATACGAAAATGTATTCTTTCCATATCCAAAATACAACAAGTCTAAGTCACCATCATTATCCATGTCTTCAATACTTGGGATATCCAAATTTTGAATACCAATATTGCTTGGAGGTAGCGAACTGGTTCCTGTATCAAAAATTTGATTTCTCCATTGAAAGAATTCTAGTTTATTAGAGCCAGATTTGCTTGTATTTCTTAGGAATCGAATACCATGCGACCAAATGAATTTGTCTGGCTCGGGAACGGTATTGTAATCTACTTCTGAAAAGATGTCTTCCTTCCCGTCACCATCATAATCTCTTAATAATACCCAATTGTTCAAAGCAGGAAACATATTGGCATAAAAAGGCTCATATTTAAATTGGTTGCCAGCAGTTCTAATAAAGGTGATACTTTTATTGGCTGACCTATCAAAAACATATAAATCTTTTTGACCATCTCCATTTAAATCAATCTCCGAAAACTGAGGGGTATTGAGCCCCCCCGCAAAGCTATTATGGAAACTATCTACAGCATTCGCCTTTAAGAATTTTCCTGCAAAAGAGCGCTTGAATTTTACAGGTTGAGAAAATCCTATTATAGATATAGATATAAAAATGATGAGTAGAATTTGCTTTTTCATAAGTGTAAAATTTGAAAGTAAAATTAACGTAATTGCCGATTACTTAAACTTAATTGGTTCATAAAATGATTTCGATTGAAAAGTTATATCAATATTATTTAAACTTTCCTGATGTATGCACTGATACAAGGAAAATATCAAAAGATTGTTTTTTCATTGCATTAAAAGGAGGAAATTTTGACGGAAATAATTTTGCTGCACAAGCATTGGAATTGGGTGCTGCAATTGTTTTAGTAGATAATCCTCAGGTATGTGTAGATCACCGATATGTTCTTGTTGATGATACCTTAAAGGCACTACAGGATTTGGCATCTTACCATCGAAAGCAATTGGATATACCAGTAATTGCCATTGTGGGTTCAAATGGAAAAACAACTAGTAAAGAACTCATTAGTTCTGTTCTTTCTCAAACAAAGAATATCTTATTTACACCAGGTAATTTTAATAACCATATAGGTTTACCCTTAACACTTTTGATGTTAAAGGAAACACACCAAATGGCTGTCATAGAAATGGGAGCCAATCATGTAAAAGAAAATGCCTTTTTATGTGAAATTGCTTTACCAGATTATGGAATAGTTACCAATAATGGAAAAGACCACCTAGAAGGATTTGGAAGTATTGAGGGAGTTATAACATCCAACAAAGAGTTATATGATTATTTAGCTTTACATCAGGGTACTGCATTTGTAAATGTTCACGATGAGCAATTGATGGGAATGTCATCTGAAATGATGAATAGAATTACTTATGCAGCTAATTTTAGTGGTCATGAGAAATGGGCAGAATTTTCTTGTTATGCAAAATCACTCCAACCTACAATTAAGTTTGAGTTAGATGGTTTGGAAATCGAAAGTCAATTAAGTGGAGATTACAATTTTGATAATATCATGGCTGCTGTTTGCATTGGTTTACATTTTGGATTGAACGCTGCTGATATTAAAAAAGGAATCGAGTCGTATCGTCCAACAAACTTACGTTCTCAACTGATTCAAAAAGAGAAAAACAAAATCTTCCTTGATGCTTATAATGCCAATCCAAGTAGCATGGAATTAAGCATCAGAAATTTCATGAGCATGGAAGGGGAGAACAAGTTGTTGGTATTAGGTGATATGTTTGAGATGGGTAAGTACGAGGCAGAGGAGCACCAAGCTTTAGCAGATCATTGTCAATCGTTTTTGGATGTTGAAGTTTGGCTCGTTGGAAAAGCATTCTTTCGCACACAAACCACATTCAGAAAATTTGAGACCACTGCAGAGGTCATCAGTTTGTTACAGGAAGAACCTATTGTATCAAGGTTTATTTTTCTAAAAGGTTCAAGAGGAATGAAGTTAGAATCACTGATAGAATACATTCAATAATAAATAAAAATGCCGCTCTTTTGAAGCGGCATTTTTTATAATTGTTGAATTGATTATTTACCTTTTTTGGTCATTTCACCAACTCTGTCCATCACACAACGGAAACCTACTGTAGCTGTTGATTGCTCTTGATCGAGGTATCTGCGCGTTCCTGGACTTAACCAATAAGCTCTATCTGCCCAAGAACCACCTTTGTAAACACGTGCAGCATTATCAACTAATGAACTTGCTCCGTAATCGTATTTTTGTTCGATATCTGTGTATTGCAATTCATCTTTGAATCCAATATTATCAGAACGTTTGTAGTTTCTTCTTTGTGCATTGTCTTCTTCTGTTACGTCGATATAGATCAAACGACCCAAGCTATCTTTTTCAGAGATGAATCCATCTGCATCAGTTTTATACTTCTTATAAACGTTACCGCGATAAGGATTGAATCCAGTCATATCTTCTAATGAAAGCGGACGATAAACGTCATTGGTCCATTCACTTACATTACCAGACATATGGAACAAGCCGAAATCATTTGGTAAAAATTTATTGTCTTTAACTTTGTGGGTATAAAGAGCAGCATCATTTAAGTTACCAGCAATACCTGCTCCGTCACCACGACCACGGGTATAGTTCGCATACATTTTACCACGAGTTTTTTCAGTATCGCCTCTTCTAAGAGTTAAACCATTCCAAGGGTAAATTCTTTTTGCATCGATGTTTTCATTGAAAGAAGCTGATTTGAAACCACCTGCTGCATATTCCCATTCTGCCTCAGTTGGGAGACGGTAAGAAGGTAATAGGATACCATCTTCCATTCTAACACCACGTGTTTTTCCACCTGGAGCATAATCTCTCAATTCTTTTTTTACTGAAGGTGTATATAAACCTAATAGATAAGCTTCTGTATTGAAGTTTTGGTCACCAGTTTGTTTTTGGATATCTAAATTGATTAGACCTTCACGAACCATGATCATTTCGTTTACACGATCAGTACGCCATTTGCAGTATTCAGCTGCTTGTACCCAACTCACACCTACAACAGGATAATCTCTGTAGGCAGGGTGACGTAAGTAGTACAATACGTATGGTTCGTTGTACGATAATTTATCTCTCCATACCAAAGTATCAGGTAATGCTTTTTTATGGATGATTGGATTGTCACCATATTGACGTAACAACCAATGTAAATATTCTAAATAATGAAAATTGGTTACTTCAGTTTCGTCCATGTAGAAACTACTAACTGAAATACGGCGTTTGTAGTTGTTGTGATCAAAAGTTAAATCTTGCTCAGCACCACCCATTGTAAAGGTACCACCTTCAATAAATACAAGACCTGGACCAGTTTCCTGCTCCTTGAACTTATGCTTTTCAAATCCGCCCCATTTAGCATCATTGTATTTCCAACCTGTTGTGCTCGATTTACCGGCACGGTTACAGGAACTTGTGTAGAGCGCAAGTGCTCCTGCAAGTGTGAATACCAAAGCTTTTGAACTTATTTTCATTTGAGTATCAATTGTTTTTTAGTTGTTTTCTAAATGACTCATTTTACAGGAATCTTTAAAAGATTGTGGAAAACGGGAAATTTGGAATTTTCAAATATAACGGATTTTTATTAAAAAAAGTCTGAGTGTAAAATTTTATAAATCTGGACATCTCAAAGCCCTGCTCGACCTTCTTCTTCCTCTGGTATCAGGTTTGAATTCGAAAACCATAGAAAGTTCGTGAGACCCAATAGCGGCAGTAGAGGCTTTCGAAATCACAGCATCATAACTATATCCTATTTTGAAATTGGTAAAACGCATGCCAATCATAAAAATTGCTGCATCAGCATTTTTAGAAGTTTGGCGAAACCAAGTTCCGAGTGTCAATGCTTTTTGTTTAACATAAAAACCCACATTTACTTGGTAGAAATTTCTTTGTTGCATAAACAAGATATTCGGAGAAAGTATAATTCTATCTTCTTCGTATCTGGTTTTATTTAAGTAAATGTTAAATCCTCCATGTACTGTATATCTTCTAGGAAGTCTTAATGCAGAAGAATCGGCATTTTGGTAAAAGAAGGATTGGTTGGGTTCTAATAAATTATGGATGGCAGCACCAGCAAACAATCTATTGCTAAAAATTAAAGTTCCGAAGCTAAAATTTGGAATGGTTCTGGTTTCTAAAGGAATGGTTTCTTGTGTTTTTAAAACAGGACCTCTTACGGGATCAATCATGTCTTGGAAAACAAATTTGCTGAAGTCGTAGGTCTTTTGAATGATACCACCTTGAATGGCAGCATTGAAACCCCATTGACGGTTTAATTGGGCATTGTAAGCATAGATAGCGGATGCCGAAGTAGTAGTAAGAAATCCATCACCAGAAACATCATAAGAGGTGAGTAAGCCAATTCCACTATTTACAGCACCAATATGGGCATCAAGGCCTGCAACACCTGTTTTGTAGTTATTTTGTAAGCCGGTGTATTGACTTCTTCCACTAATTGCCAAGCGAATATTTCTGCTGGCACCAGCCATTGCCGGATTGGTGTAAAGAGAGGCTGCGTAATACTGACTAAGCTGTGGATCTTGAGCTCTTAAATCAATAAAAATCAAGTTTAAACCTAGACAAAAAAGTAATATTTTTTTCATTTGTTTCTGCAAAAAATAAACAAATACATGGAAGGAATTTCGATTCAAAATAAACGATTGAACCGCTACCTTTCAGTATTTGGAATCTGCAATTTAGAAAATCTTTTTGTTTTTTAAGAAAAAACGATGCAATGAAGTTTAAAATCCTCTTAAAATTCAGGACAACGCATGGCTCTGACTGTCCTTTTGGGGATTCTCTTGTGTAATTCAAATGCCAATGAAACCTCATGAGAGTTGGCAGCGCCTGGTCTTGCTTCACTTAGTGTAGCATCATAAGAATAACCTATTCTCACTTTTGGTGTTCTGATTCCCAATAAAATAATGAAGGCATCAGAATTAACTGCATTGGCTCTGTAGTACAAACCTGCAAGGAATGAACCACGACTTGCATACATGCCCAAATTAAGTTGTTGGAATTGTCTTTGTGATTTGAATATGACGTTAGGATATAAATTGGCTCTATATTTAGGATTTCTGCTTTCTACAACCGGGATAACCAAACCCATATTTCCAGTAAATCTTCTAGGAATTGAATTGGGTTTATCTACATCACCAGATGAGAAGAAATCTTGTGTAGGTTCAAATAAATTATGCGCAGCCAAACCAAAATAAAAGTTTTTAGAATAACCAGAGATACCAGCTGCAAAATTTGTTATAAAGATGGAAGGATTTAAATTACCTCCTTGTAGGTAAACCGACTCACTAGGAGGATTGATAAACCCATTTCCTAAAACAATCTGATCGTACCAAGTTAGCTTAGAAAAATCAACACTTTTTTGGATGATACCTGCCTGCACAGCGGCTCTCATAGTGAATCTTCTGGTAACAGGTATTTGGTATGAGTACATCACATTCAAACCAATTGTTCTCAATGTACCAACTCCTTGTTCATCAAAAGAAGCTTGAACTCCAAAACCACCATTGATGGCATCGAAATGTTCATCGTAGCTAAAAGTACCAGTTCTAAACGATCCCGGAATTCCAGGCCATTGTTGTCTCACATTGGTCACAATTCTTCCAACTGTCTGAGTACCAGCAAATGCCGGGTTTGTATAAATTGGATTTGCATAGAATTGAGAGAACTGAGGATCCTGCGCGAACACATATTCACCCGTAAAGGATATCAAAATCAGCAGAAATATGTGGGCCTTTTTGTGCCAGGCTTGATAAAAGGTCATTATGTTTGTATTCGATCCTATGTTAAAAACAAGTTTGCAATTATAAGGTTTCTGTAAACAATGTTTCAAACGATAACACAATTTGTTTTTCTTTGTTAACGTTTTATTCGAGTTTACGAATTTTCAATTATAAGTATTTTAAAATCTAGTATGCAATATTTTGAGGCTTTAAACCCAAAAAAGATGAAAATTTTAATTTTTTCGGCCCTTTTTTTTCTTTTTTTACCTTTTTCTAAGGCAGAAGAAATTTTAGTAAAGCGAAAAATAAATTGGAAAAATTCTTCCGATTTTAAGAAAATTCCTCATTTCGACAGTGAAATTTTTCTTAAAAATGCAGAAACGATTCCAGTTTTTACAGAAATTCTGGACTTAAACGGGAATGAATTTGTATCCGCAAAATTAATCATCGAAGAAACTAAACGATTGGAAGCAGGGAGTATTATCTCTCTCAATCAAATACCGCAAAATTTTTCAATACGCACTTTTCCTGCTTTTGAAAAGGGCAGACCCAAATTAATTGTTCAAATTGATGCGATTAGTCAGCTGAACGGTTCTGTTCAAACTCTTGAGTCGTTTCAAATTCAAATCACCACTCAATCTAGTTTGACCAAAACCAAACTTAAAAAAGCTAATGCAAACTCTGTACTTGCAACTGGCGACTGGTATAAATTGGGAACCACACAAAATGGGATCCATCGCATTGATTACAATGGTTTGAGGAATATGGGTATCAACCCAGATGTGATTGATCCGCGAACATTAAAATTATATGGTAATGGTGCGGGGATGCTTCCAACTTCAAATGCAGCTTTTAGGTATGATGACTTGCATGAAATTGCCATTCAAATCAAAGGGGAAGAAGATGGTAAGTTCAATACTAGTGACTTTATCCTATTTTATGGTGAGTCGCAACTCGACCAATGGGTATATAATAAACAAAGTAAAACTTACAGTCATCAATCTAATCTTTACAGTGATACAACCTATTATTTTCTAACTGTATCAAGTGGTAATGGAAAAAGAATTGGGAAAGTAAGTTCCGAATCCACACAAACACAAGAATCTAGCGCTGCTGATTTTACATATTTTTATGAAAATGAAAAAACCAATCTCACCAAATCTGGTAAAGTATGGGTTGGGGAAGAATTTGACAGAGTGCCTTCTCAGAATTTTAATTTAAGTATTCCTAATTTAATACTTACAGAACCAATTAGAATGTTGTCTTCTGTAACATCAAGATCTATTGTTCCAAGTGTTTTTGCTGTAAGTGTGAATGGAACCAATGTGCTCAATCACAACATGCCTTCTGTAACTGGTGGGTATGATAAACCATTTGCATCAGGATTGAGTTATGTGGCATCTGAATTTAGTGTCAATAATCAAAGTTTAATTGTTAATTATAATTACAACAAACCGGCAAGTGGTAGCATTGGATGGCTCGATTTTTTTGAAATAGTAGGCAGGGTTAGTTTAAAGAATAGCAGTGGAAATTTTGTGTTTAGAGATAAAAATAGTGTGGCAGCAAATGCAAAAACAAAATTTAATATCAATACAAATAGAACCCTTAATATTTGGGATGTAAGTAATACAGTAGATCCATTTGAAATTGAAGGAAGTTTTTCTGGTTCTAATTTTAGTTTTGTATGCGCTACAGATAGTTTACGAAGGTTTGCTGTAATTGATGGGAGTAATTACTTACAACCTAAGATAGTAGGTAAAATTTTAAATCAGAACTTACATGCATTGAGCCCAGCTCATGGTATTATTATTAGTCACCCCGATTTTATTACTGAAGCCAATCGTTTAGCAAAATTCCATAAAGAATTCGATGGCTTAGATATTCATGTAATTAATATTCAGCAAATTTATAATGAGTTCTCTTCGGGTTCACAAGACCTGAGTGCCTTACGCGATTTTTTGAAACTGTTTTATGAAAAGAGTTTAAATACTTCTACCAAATTCTCTGATGTATTATTATTTGGAAGAGCATCCTATGATTATAAAAACAGAATCAAGGTGAATTCAAATTATGTTCCTGTATTTCAAAGTTTCGAATCATTTGATCCAACTACCTCTTATTGCAG
>JBMLPO010000432.1:0-1746 GCA_049242065.1 Bacteroidia bacterium | reverse complement strand
CTACTGTTTCTTTGAAAATTAAATGTGGAGTTGTTTCTGCAACATGCTCAATATCCATTCCACCTTCAGTAGAATACACAATGATATTTTTGCTTTGTGAACGATCCAACATCACACTCATATAAAACTCCTTGGTAGGATTTGGTCCCGGATAGTAAACATCCTGTGCTACCAAAACTTTACTAACTAATTTTCCTTTTGGTCCGGTTTGGATAGTAACCAATGTACCTCCAATTAAATTACCGGCAATTTCTTTTGCTTTATCAGCATTCTTTGCAACGGCAACACCTCTTTGCTCTTTACCGATAATTGAACCTTTACCACGACCACCTGCATGGATTTGTGCTTTCACAACCACAAAATCACTACCGAATTGATCTTTTAATTTTAAAGCGGCATCATAGGCTTGGTCTGCTGATTCAGCAACTATTCCTTCCTGTACTGCAACGCCAAACGATTTTAATATTTGTTTGGCTTGATATTCATGAATGTTCATTACGAAAAAATTTGCTGCGAAAATACCATTTCAAATCAGAATTGAAAGCATTTTAAAATCAGATTTATGATTGTTTATAATATCTTGATTTAAAATTTGATTTATCCTGATTATCAAAATGTTTTGATTTTTAAAAGATGTGCATTCTATTCTTTCTGTCTAAAAATAAGACAGTTTGTTCAAGTATAACTATATTACAAGCCCAAGTTTAGTCAATGATTACTGCCAAAAACATCATGAAATCCTATAATGGATTACAGGTTTTAAAAGATATCAATCTTCAAATTCAAGAAGCTGAAGTGGTTTCCATTGTTGGTGCCTCAGGTGCAGGAAAAACTACTTTACTTCAAATTTTAGGCACTTTAGATAAGGCAGATTCTGGTTCATTACTCATTGATGGTATGGAAACCTCCACGCTAAAAGGCAATGCCCTAGCCAGTTTCAGAAATAAAAAGGTGGGTTTTATTTTTCAGTTTCATCAATTATTGCCAGAATTCAATGCCATCGAAAATGTTTGTATTCCTGCTTGGATTGCAGGTATCAATAAAAATGAGGCAGAAAAAAGGGCCAAAGAATTATTAGATTTAATGGGTTTGAGTTCTAGATTCTCTCATAAACCTTCCGAGCTCAGTGGGGGAGAACAACAACGTGTGGCGGTTGCAAGAGCTCTCATGAATAAGCCTGCTGTTATCTTAGCAGATGAGCCTTCTGGTAACCTCGATTCTGCTTCAGCTGCTCAATTGCATCAATTGTTTTTTGATTTAAGAGCCCAGTTCAAACAAACCTTTATCATTGTTACACATAATCCACAATTGGCTGCAATGAGCGATAGAATGTTAACCATCAAAGACGGAATTATCGTTCCTTAATCATGGAATCTCAAGCGCTTCAGGTTTTACAAAAATACTGGGGACATCATTCCTTCAGACCTTTACAAGAGGATATCATTCAACATATTCTTTCTGGTAAAGATACGCTGGCTTTACTGCCTACAGGTGGGGGAAAGTCGATTTGTTTTCAGGTGCCGGCTTTGGTTTTAGATGGACTTTGTCTTGTGATTTCACCACTAGTGGCTTTGATGAAAGACCAAGTGGAACGCTTACAAAAAATGGGTATACCTTCTCATGCGCTGTATGCTGGAATGCATCAAAATGAAATCAGAAATATCTTAGGGAATTGTATCCAAGGCAAAGTGAAATTCTTATATGTTTCTCCCGAACGATTGAATTCATCGCAGTTTAAAGCCAATT
>JBMLPO010000431.1:0-13812 GCA_049242065.1 Bacteroidia bacterium | reverse complement strand
ACTGCTTCTTTGGTTGATGTATACAGCCAAGAAGAAATGCAAAAGAAAATGGAAGAACAAAATGCAGAAGTTATTGCAAGAGATTCTGTTTCATTAGCAAGTTATGTGGCAAGCATTGGCTCAGTTGAAAAAACTGCTACTGGCTTAATGTACCAAGTAAAGAAAAAAGGTTCAGGCAAAAAAGCTAAAAAAGGAGACAATGTTTCTGTTCAATATGTAGGTAGTTTATTAAATGGAACTGTTTTCGATCAAACCAAGCCAGGTTCACCTGATTTCAATTTCCCTGTAGGAATGGGTCAAGTTATTCCAGGTTGGGACGAAGGTTTACAATTGATGAGTGAAGGTGATGAGTTCAAATTTATCATTCCATGGAATTTAGCTTACGGCCCTCGTGGTGGTGGTCCAATTCCGCCTTATTCTTCATTGGTATTTGAAGTAAAACTGGTAAAAGTAAATTAATATGTTCAGACAATTGCTTGTGCTTGCCTTGGCTATTTTTAGCCTTCAGGTAGCTGCTCAAAACAAAAATCAAAAACAAGTTAAACAACCTAAAAAGGGGAAAATTAAAGTGAATCAAGAGTACACAACAGCCAGCGGTTTGCGTTATAGAGTAACCGAACTAGGCAAAGGAAAACAAGTTGAAGCCGGTGATAAAGCTACTGTTCATTATACTGGTAAATTAACCAATGGAACAAAATTCGATAGTTCTAAAGACCGCAATCAACCATTTACTTTTAAAGTAGGTGCTGGTCAGGTAATCAAAGGTTGGGATGAAGGTTTACAATTATTAAAAGTTGGTGATAAAGCCACTTTTGTAATTCCTGCTGAACTAGCTTACGGCGATAGAGACATGGGTTCTATTCCACCTAAAAGCACTTTGGTTTTTGATATCGAAGTATTAGATGCAAAAGCAGCCCCAAAAATTGTTCCTTTTGATACCAAAGGAAAAGATACAGTAACCACTGCTTCAGGTTTACGTTATATCAATATTGTAAATGGAACTGGTGCGCAAGCACAAAGTGGCAAAACTGTTAAAGTTCACTATACTGGTTACTTAATGGACGGTAAAGTATTTGATTCATCAATTGAAAGAGATGATCCAATTAGTTTCCCATTAGGAAATGGAATGGTAATCAGAGGTTGGGAAGAAGGTATTGCTTTGATGAAAGTTGGAGACAAAAAACGTTTAATCATTCCTAGCGAATTGGGTTATGGTGAAAGAGGTGCAGGAGGCGGTTTAATACCAGCGAATGCAACTTTAATCTTCGATGTTGAATTGGTAGAGGTTCAATAATTCAATTTTTTAAAATCATAAAAAAGGTCACGTTTCTTATGGAAGCGTGACCTTTTTTTATAGAGGAAAATGAAGGGTTTCTAGTTTTAAATTGGTGGCGATTTTAACTCGAAAATAAATAGGGGGAAAAACTTAAATTCAGTCAAACTAAGACGAATTGTTGCCGTATTTTATTGCACTTTCATGCGAGGTTTAATAATTCTTTTGAATAAAGTTTAATCCATTGTCGCAAGGCCTTTTAAATTTCGAAATAAGACCCTCTCTTCATAATTATTAAGTTCTAAGTTGTCACTTAAATATTCCTAGTTTAACATGCAACAAAACTTGAATAAATGCATTTGTGATAAAAACTATTAAGCATTCATCACCTGATTTTCAAATACCATTTTTTGGATTTCTTCTAAAAATCTCCTTTCGTTACTCAATCTTGGAACTTTGTGTTGCCCTCCTAGTTTACCTGCTTTCTTCAACCAATTATGAAAACTTCCTTTAGGTAAATGATGAATTTTTGGAGCAAGCATGGCCATGTCTTTATAACGTTTGGCTTCGTAATCGGAGTTTAACAATTTAAGTTGTTTATCGAGCTCTTCTGCAAAAACCCGTGCATCATTAGGCTCTCTATCGAATTCAATTAACCATTCGTGTCCACCCTTTGAGTTTGCAGTAAAATAAACCGGTGCAGCAGTATAATCTGTTAATAAGGCACCCGTTAATTCACAAGCAATACTAATGGCTTTATCAGCATTTTCAATCACCAATTCTTCTCCAAATGCATTGATATAATGCTTGGTTCTGCCTGTAATTTTAAATCGAAATGGACTGGTTGAAGTAAAGCGAATGGTATCACCAATGATATATCGCCACAAACCAGCATTTGTACTAATCACTAAGGCATAGTTTTCATTGATTTTAACTTCACTAAGACTCAATGTTTTTGGATGGGTTTTACCATATTCACTCATGGGCATAAACTCAAAGTAAATACCATAATCCAACATCAATAACATATCGTCAGAACCCATTCTATCTTGAATCCCCAAGAAACCTTCACTGGCGTTATAAGTCTCCAAATAATTCATTTGTGAGCCTTTAATGAGTTCCTTGAATCTATCTCTATATGGTGTAAAACTTACGCCTCCGTGCACATAAACTTCTAAATTAGGCCAGATATCAAGTAGGTTATTTTTCCCAGTTAATTCAAATAAGCGTTCAATTAAAACAATTGTCCAAGTAGGAACTCCAGATATATTGGTTACGTCTTCATTTAAAGTAGCCTGAGCCATCCTTTCAATTTTCTCATCCCAATTATCCATAATGGCGATGCTCAAATCTGGTGTCCTTAAAAAATGTGCCCAGAACGGCATGTTCTGCATCATCACCGCACTCAAATCACCATAAAAAGTTTCGGCACCTGCATTGTGTGAATTGATTTGGTGACTGCCTCCCATCACTAAACCTTTTCCATTGAACAATAAAGAATCAGGCTTCTGATTGAGGTACCAAAGTAAAACATCTTTACCTCCTTGAATATGACATTCCTCTAAACTCTCATAGGTAACAGGAATGAATTTACTTTTCGCAGAAGTAGTTCCGCTCGATTTTGCAAACCAACTCACTTCACTAGGCCAAAGCACATTTTGCTCCCCCTGCATCATTCGTTGGATATAGTGTTTAAAATCGTCGTAATTGGTAACCGGCACTCTTTCCTTATAAGTTTCTAAGGAATGGATGGTCTTGAAATCATATTTCCTCCCAAACTCAGTAATTTGAGCAGTCCTCAATAATTTCATTAATTGATCGTGCTGCACCCCAAACGGATTACTCAACATGGTTTCTATCGCAGGAATTCTGCGTTTCAGATACCAAGAAACCAAAGAGTTGATAATGGGCATAATATTGCTAAAATGCTAAAAAAATTGCTAAATCCAAAATCCTATCAAACAAAAACAGGAGCCTTAGCTCCTGTTCTCGCGTAATCAATCAAATTTTCACTCTTCAAGTGAAGCTTTGAAGCTTAAAGTATGGCAACAACCTAGTTATTGCTGACGTTTAAGTCGAAACTCAAAATTGGCTCTTCCTTATCCTTTGCAGGTTCAGCTACCAATTCGTTTAATCCCACAGGACTTTCTTTAGGCTCAGCTTTTTTAGCTGGAGTTTTAGGTTTTACTAAATCACCTAATCCACTCACTTCTAATTTGTTTTCTCTTGCAAACATACCAAAAGCAATAGCCTGTTTGATGCCTGCCAATACCACTTCAACCTCAAATTCATCATTAGATAAACCTCTTGGATTAATGGTTACAGACAACCTGGTATCCAAACAATAATCAATCAAAGTTTGGATATTTTTCCTTCTCGTAATTACAACTGCATTTTCATCTGACATGGCCATATTCGTTTTCAATTTGGTTTGTAAAAATACGAATACCTGAAGGAAAATTGAGTTAAGCTTTCCTGAAATTTTGTCAAAATGAAAGATTCATTTCATGTTCAGGCAGATACATTTCGAACAGTAAAAATCGTCAGGAAAAGTGACAGAATTACCTGAGAATGGTAAAATTACCTTTTCTACTGTCGGAAACCCCATTGTATCCTGTATAATTCAGGATATAGAAAAAAACATCAGATGCAACCGGACTGCCACCAATTTTCGCATCCCATTCATCCAACTTATTGTCAGACTCAAAAACTTTCCCACCCCAACGGTTATAAATCTCTATGTGAAAATCTTTTACAAAAACCGGAACCCATTTAAATACATCATTTAATCCGTCGCCATTTGCCGTAAAGGCATTTGGAACATACACATTTGGTGATTGTATCAATTCTATGGTATTAGAGCGACTGGTATAAGGAAAACTTCCTTCAATTAAATTCTCTGTTGCTTGAATGGTATAAAAAAACAAACCTTCATTCAAATTGAGTTTGTCATCAACATGGTTTAATTTTAAGGAATCTAAACTAAATATTGAAGTCTCAGACATACTTGGATCTGCTCGCAACACTTCATAAGTGAGAGGAGCGGTTAGCCAACCTTGGTAATTGGTCCAGTTTAATTTACTCTGAAAACTTTCCGACTCTCCCTTTAATAAAATTGTACAGGCCACTCTTCCCATTTCACCAATATTATCACAGGTATCCTGCATAACTAGGTAATAACAATAGGAGTAATTACCTACTTCTACATCTTCATCAAAATAAAAAGTATCTGTTACTTGTTCAAATGTTTTTAATAAAGTAAAACTGCCTCCTTTGATGGTTTTATAGAGATGGTATTTGGCAAAATCAAGTTCTTTACTCGCATCCCAACTCAAGTGAATTGCCTTATTAGCTTCTACACTCGCATAATTGATAAATTGCCTGTCGGGCATAAATTTCAATTGCTCAAATGTACCTAATGTATCAGAACTAGCACCCATTCTCCTACACTGATTCATTGGCACCATAAAATATCGGTAGTTAATGTTTGCGTATTCAGGAGTGTTTTTATCTAAGAAAAACCTTCTATTTTTATCTGAAATAGAATCTACAATTTGAAGATTTCCTGCTCCAGAGAATCGATACAAATAATATTGAAGAAAGTTAGGGTCATTTCTCGAGCTGGAATCACCCCAATAAACTGCAGTTTCAGCATTTTTGAATAATGTCATACACAACATATCTGTTGATGGTTGCAGAGGCATGGGTTGAATACTCACCCAAAATGTATCATAACTAATTTTACTGTCTGGACAAAGTCGATCGCTTGCTTCAACATAAACAGGAAATGGCGAAACAATGGATTCATGTTCGCAGGCCGACTGAAAACAAAAATTCGTACTGGCTTCTTTTAAACCCACACTAAGGGTATCAAAAACTGGTTTTATTTGATAGGGTTGAGCTAAGATTGGCGAGTGAACTTTTAAATAAACTTGGTCGCGGGGGTCAGTAGCTTTAATTTTTAAACAAAACTGATTCGGAACTTGAACTTCAAGGGTATCTGATTTCAATGATGTTCCATCTAGATTGGTTATGGATATGCTTGGAGCAACACTCTCTTTGATTCTAACCCAGAATTTTGATTCAGATTCTTTGTTAATTGGGCAGGCATTATCCTTAACATCAATGTAAACAGGAAATGGTGATTTCATCCTCAAGTGTTCACATGCAGCCTCCATGCAAAAACTGCCTTCCGCAATTCTTAAGCCACCTACCAAAGTATCATAAATGGGAAGATTATTAAATAAAGAATCAGCTATTGGTGAGCGAACACGTAAATAAACTGAATCATTCTCCATATCCATTCCCCTAATTTTAAAACAAACTCTGTCTGGAACTTCTATATCGATGGTATCATTTACAATAATGGTATTGTCTAAACTAACCACACTAGACAATGGCGGATTATTTGGACAAGTTGTAACAGTAAATTGTAGTTCCAAACGCACCTCTCCTATCTTAATTCCAAACCTGAACTCTTCTACTAAAATACTAGCAACATAAATTCCAGCTGCACTGGGAATACAAGAAATTTCGCCTGTAACAGAATCGATAGTTAATGGAAGTGTTCCATTGATTGCATTTTGATTTCCATAACCATTCGCCCAAATAGTATTGGAATAGGGCCCCGACTGCGGATTGGTTGTTGATGGATTATTTCTATCTAGATTTCCGTTTAAAGGATCAATTAATTTATACTTCAACTTATCTCCATCAGGATCAATAAACTTCATATTGTATTTGAAAAGATTATTGACACACATCAGCGTTCTAGGATTACTCGTATAGTATGGGGTATTGTTTTTTACAAATCTAGGTGGCGGAATTTCAGCATAAATGACCATCGCTGCATCACCTGGCCTTTGTAAATTACTGATGATTCCATTTCGGCAACATCTTTCCCAAGCCAAATAATAACCCCCAGTACTTCCGTATTGCGCATCTGGTAATTCTACCGTAGCCGACAAGGTTCCTATATGTGTACATCCCGTTGTAATGGAGGGGCAATTGAATCCAGTAAATACCAAGGTATCATCTTCTACCCAATTGAGTCGAATACTCTGTTTCTTTGTATGAGAGCCCTTTTCAAACAATCCAACCCAAGTAGGAATATCAAAATAGGCATTCGGATTCCCATTTTCACAATCTCTGATAACCTTAATGGTTAATCTGTAAGTACTTCCTGAAAGCCATTCTAAGCGAAAACTCCCTCCTACCAAATGCGTGGAGCTTCCAATAAATGGAATTAGGCTTAGTAATATGAATAGCAAACGTCTCAATTAATCAAACATAACAAAAAAAGAGTGAAAATGATTTCAGTTAATCAGTTAGACCAAATTTTTACCACAAAGGTTCAGACCAAACTTATCTTTGCAGGAATGGAACTCATTAAAACAAAATTTGAAACAGCGCTGCAAGTGCGTCCTGATGATATTGATATGAATCAACACGTGCACAGTAGCAGATACATTGATTATGTGCTAGCTGCTCGTTTTGATCAAATGGAGAGGTGTTACAAAATGCCTATGCAGGAATTTATTAAACATGGATTTGGATGGGTGATCAGAAATACTTTTATGGAATTCAAACGCCCGCTGCTTTTAGGAGAACACATGAAGATAATTACCTGGATTGATGAAATGCAAAAAGATGGAGTGAAGGTCAATTTCGAAATCCTGAAAGACAATGGGAAACAATCTTGTACAGGTTATTTCAATTATACAATGGTAAGCCTAGAAAGCGGAAGAGCCGCCCTCATCCCCGATTGGATTAAAGAACGTTATTCGATTTAATCTTTTTTGAAATACCTGAAAACTTTAGATTCCGTTATGGAGTCCTTATACTTGTAAACTTGAAAACATTAAAAAACAATTCCGTATTCCTCCTTTTCTTTTTGATGACAGGATTATTTGCCTGCAAGAAAAATGATGTTTTTACATCGAATGCTGTGAATTTAAAATTTTCAACCGATACCGTTTTCTTTGATACGATATTTAGTCGATTAGGGCAAAATCCTCAATTACCTAGAAGTGTCACTTTACAAGTTAGAGTCAGCAATCCAGAAGCGAATGCGGTCAAAACCAATATCAGCTTAGCAGGAAATATTTATGGCTTATTTAAATTGAATGTGGATGGCAGATCTGGAACGGCTTTCAAAGACATAGAGATATTAGGGAACGATTCCATTTATATTTTTGTTCAGGCTTATATCAATCAGGTAAATAGTAATACCCCTTTTATTGTTACAGACCAAATTCTATTTGAAACCAATGGCAGTAAACAAGATGTTGACTTGGTGGTTTGGGCTCAAGATGCCAATTACATTCAAAATGAGGTCTTGGAATGCAGTTCCAATAATATGTTTTGGACAAACCAAAAACCTTATGTCATTTACGATTCTGTTTTAGTCCCTAAAGGTTGTACACTAACTATAGATGCAGGCACTCAAATTTACAATTATAACAATTCTAGTTTTTTGGTTGCAGGAACACTCATAGTAAATGGAACAACAGATAATCCTGTTGTTTTCCAGGGAAGTCGTTTAGATGATGATTACAAAGACTTACCTGGACAATGGGCAGGTATTCGTTTCTTAAAAGGAAGTATCAATAACAGAATTACAGGTGCCATCATTAAGAATGGTTATATAGGTATAGAAGTAGATTCATTACCAGAAAACAACAATCCTGGTTTGGTATTGGAGCAAAGTATTATAAAAAACATGAGCGCCGTAGGATTACTGAACTATTCTGCAAACATCAAAGCTGAAAACAATTTGGTATACAACTGTGGTTTATTTGCCTTTATTGGTGAGTTAGGAGGGACATACAATTTGTCTCACAATACCTTTTACATGGGCAATACTGGAACTGCAAGAAAAGATCCTGGATTCTATTTGAGTAATGCACCATCGAGAGATGCAAATGGTAATATTCAATTTAAAATTCCTCTCAATTTCAATTTAAGAAACAATATCATCATTGGTAGTTTAGATGATGAAATTCTATTTAATAACGATGCGGAAGGATTACCATTTGGGTCGCAAGTATTTTTAAACAACCTCATAAAAACATTAAATGGAAACCTCTCTGTGGGTAATAATATTTTAAATACCGATCCTGGCTTCAAAGACTTATTCAACCAAGACTTCGACCTCAAAGCGGGCAGCAGATGTAAAGGGGCAGGAACACCTGCAGGAACAGATAGAGACCTAAAAAATAGATTACGTAGCATAAGCGCACCTAGCATTGGTGCTTATGAGGGCGATTAGTAAAACAATACTCCTCTTTTGATTCTAAAATGAACAAGTAAAAACATTTTAATAAAAGCTTTCACCTAATTGGAGGTAAAAGAAAGTATAAAAAATTCTTCCCCTTTATTTACAGGGCTCCTAGAGAAAGAATTTAAAAAAAACTTGTTTCGAAAAATGTACTGCCTACTTTTGTAATGCTTTCGGTTTCCGATGTCACACATTGGAATGAAAAGGGAACAGAGGTGAAATTCCTCGACAGTACCCGCTGCTGTAAGCACCAATCCGGATTTAAACCCGGAAAATTTTTATCAAACCATGTCACTTATCGCACGCGCCGATTGGGAAGACAGATAAAAATGGTGTAAGTCAGAAGACCTGCCAAAAGTATTTAAACTTAACGCTTTCGGGAAGAAAAGCTGTTGTGGTTCGATAATTTAGGACTTTTAGTCCTCCCTTATTTCGCATCATTACACGATCTCTGTCCCAAAGCCAATCATTTGGTGAATTGAGAAACTTAAAACAATTGGTCTGCTTTGTATTGTTGGGAACACTGCTTCCCCACTTCTGTTATTCGCAAACAGATAGCAGTAGAGAGCTAAAGACTGTATTGGTAAAAGCTTTTAAGTTCAATCAATTTCAAACAGGTTTATTTGTTCAACATGTCGATTCAAATATACTCCAATTAAAGCCTTCACAAAACCTCGACCAGGTACTTGCTTTAAGCAGTGGCATCTTTATTAAATCATATGGCCCTTCTCAAATTTCGAGTAGCAGTAGCCGAGGTGCCAATGCGCAACAAACTGCCATTTTGTGGAATGGATTCAACTTAGCAAACCCCATGTTGGGCCAACAAGACTTATCACTATTTCCTGTTTTTCTAATTGATGAAGTCAGCATTCAATATGGGGCTCAATCTGGCTTATATGGAAGTGGAAATATGGGAGCAAGCATCCATATTCAATCAAATAATAAAGCAGCTCCCGGCTTTCATTTAGGTGTCTTAAGTGGTTTGGGTTCTTTTGGAGAACAACATGCAGGTGTCAAATTATCATGGGCAAAAAAGGGTTTCAGTTTCAAACAAAAACTCTTCATTAAACATGCTCAAAATAACTTTGAATATACAAATCCTCTAGGCCAAAAAGTAAGAATGTTACATGCCGAAAATATTGGCTATTCATGGATGCAAGACTTTGCTTATTCCTTCAATCAAAACCATAGCTTTAAAATCAACACTTGGTTTCAACGTAACCAAAGACAGATTCCTGCAGGGTTTGGCAACAGCGATTTAGAAGCTTCTCAAAAAGATGAGAGCAAAAGAATTTCAGGTGAGTACAATTTCCAAAAAGGAGTTTATTCCCTAAGTTATAGAATGGCTTATTTCAACGATCTACTCGATTATGAGGATGAAGGTGAAGGACTAAAAAGAAGCTTGGCAGAACAATTCAATCACGCAATCGACCAAGTTTATTCAGGTAAGTCTTATAAGGTATTAGTAAGTGCACAACTGCAACAAGTAACAGGTATGAGCAAAGAATACCAACAAACAAGAAAGAGACAAATACCTGCGCTGTTTTTCAGCTTCCAAAAAAGATTCTTTCAAAACAAATTAGAAATACAAACTACTGGCCGACAAGAATGGAACGATTCAAAACCTGTTCCATTTATTCCTTCAATAGGTTTGAATTACCAAGTGTTTTCTTTCATAACATTGAATGGCAACATCAGTAAAACCTACCGTCTTCCAAGCTTGAATGATTTGTATTGGGTACCTGGAGGTAATATCAATTTAGTTCCCGAAACAGGCTTGAATCTTGAAGTAGGAATGAGTTGCAAAACATTTAAAAACAAAGGTCCAGTTTTCAGGCTTAACGGCTACCAAAGAAATACAGAAAATCAAATTACTTGGATTCCTTTAACTTCAACCCGATGGGAGGTTGAGAATATTGGAAAAGTTCTGGTGAATGGATTGGAGCTACATTGGAATTATGGTCTGAGCTTAAAATCTTTTTGGATTCATTTCAGTGGTCAGCATGATTATTGCCAAGCATTAAATAGAAGCAATATACTTGACCCTTCTTATAACAAACAAATTATTTATGTACCGAGAGTAAAACACAATATACAACTTACTGTAGTGTATAATACTTTCGCGTTTAACTATGCCCACCAATATGTTGGACAAAGATTTACGAGTAGTACCAACAATATTGCTTTAGATGATTATATGATTGGGAATCTCTCCATTTCAAAAACGCTCAAGTATAAAAATCAAGATTTCAAATTTCAATTCAGTCGCTTGAACTGTTTCGGTGCATCCTATATGGTTGTGACAAATAGACCTATGCCAGGGGCTGAAAATCAAATTAACATTCAATATCAATTCTAATAAATCATGAAAAAACAAGTACTCTTTATTATTAGCTTATTAAGCCTAGTTGGTTTTAATAAAGCACAAACAGTTTCAACATTTGAAAATCTGAATTTAAAAGACAGCAGCTACTGGAATGGCTCTGATTTTTCAGGTGGTTTTAGCAGTGGCAATGCATTTTTTGTTAACTTTTATGATACTGTTGCAGGCGACTTCTGGAATGGCTTCGCAGCTTCAACCATGCGCGATAGTGTTAGTGCAAGTTATACCAATATGTATAGTGTTTACTCTACAAGAGGTGCTCAAAATTCAGCAACGTATGCATTGGGTTATTCTAATTCAAAAATTGTATTAACAGGCGCTGCCAAAGGAAAACAAGTAGATGGTTTCTTTATTAATAATGGAACTTATACTTACAAAGACATGAAATATGGCAGTGCATTTTCAAAGAAATTTGGTGGTAGCACTGGCAACGATTCAGACTTTTTCAAAATCATTGTTAGTGCATGGAAATCGGGCGGAAATCCTGCTGATACTACCATCGAATTCTACCTAGCAGATTTCAGAAATCCAGATAATAGCAAAGACTACTTCATCACAGATTGGACTTGGGTAAACTTAAAACCATTAAAAGATATTGATAGTCTTGAAATCACTTTTGCTTCTAGTGATGTTGGTGATTGGGGAATCAATACCCCAACTTACTTCTACATGGATAACTTCACCACTTTGGATACCAATACTCCTACTTCAATTGAAGAGTCAAATAATTTAGTTGGTATTCAGTTGTATCCTAATCCAGCTAATGATAAAATTTATGTTAGTGGAACTACAATGTATACTTCTCTTGAAGTAAAAGACCTCAGTGGAAGAACCTTATTGGTAAACAATGATGCCAATTCAATTGATATCAATTCACTTCCAACAGGATTGTATATTCTTTACATTCGCAACGAGTTTGGAAGCATCAGTAAAAAATTCTTGAAAAATTAATTTGAAAAATAAACTCCTTTTCTGCTTTCTATTGTGCCTCGGCTGTTTTCAGTCCAAGGCACAATTTTCGCCTGCTGCAGGAAAACCAGGCTCGGATGCGATTTATAAAGATTCTTCTATCTTTCAATTTTGGTGCGACTCAATCATCCTTCAAAAAGGATTTATGCAAATCAATGATACTTTCATTGGAAGAGTAAGTGTGGGAGAAGCTGGAGCGGCTTATGGAAAAGCACTCGAAAATGGAATTGTGAGTTTAGGTGATGGCGGAGTTGCTACTGCTTATTTTAAAGGTGGTATACAGAATGGCGCTGGTCCAGATTTTGCTGTTTTTGAAAATGGTTTTGCTGTTATAGGAGAAGAAAGCTTCCATATGGAATTGGCATTTGTAGAAGTAAGTGTTGATGGTAAAAAATTCTATCGCTTTCCTGCACAAAGTTTAAATGATACACTTAATCAAGCCGATAATTTCACTGGTTTGTTTCCTGAAAAAGTAAAAAACCTTGCTGGTAAATACATTAGTGGATACGGAGTTCCTTTCGACTTACAAGAACTTGCAGATAGCATTGCAAATGAGCCCATTCATTATATCAGATTGATTGATGTAGTAGGTTCTTTAAATGACAGTTTTGCGAGTAGAGATATTCTTGGCCGCAAAATCAATGACCCCTTTCCTACTCCTTTTCCTTCAAGTGGATTTGATTTAGATGCCATAGGTGTGATTCATGGAATAAACAGCAATTCAATCCATGAATTTTCAAAACATGCTTTTGTTGTTTATCCCAATCCTAAGTCAATAGATGAATTCATCCACATCAAAAATTTTGATGAAGATGATTTAGTAATTGAATGCTTTAATAGCAATGGTCAATTATTAAAACAAATAAGAAGTAATGAAAGTATAATTAGCTTTTCAACTGAAAACAACTCGAGTCTTATATTGCTTAAAATTAGCTCTTCAAAAGGATCGCTTACGTATAAAATTCAACAATGGTAAATAAAATCATATCTTATTTTCTTCTGTTTGTATTGATTTTATCATTGAATGCATGTGATAAAAAACCATGCTGTGATACCAATCCACCAGCCATTCAAATTGATAGTACTGGTGATATCATACTTTTAGGAAATGAAGGTAATTTTCAATGGGGAAATGCTTCATTGAGTTTCCTGAATTTGTACTTACAAAAACCTGTATTCATCCAAGATATCTATAAACAACAGAACCAAAAAAGTCTGGGTGATGTATTACAATCTATGGTTTATTGGAACCAAAAAGTATATTTAGTCATCAACAATTCTGGTAAAATAGAAATTCTAAACGCAGATGATTTGAAGTCGATTGGAAGCATCACAGGATTGAAGTCGCCGCGGTATCTCTTACCTGTTTCCGCATCTAAAGCTTATGTAAGTGATTTATACCAAAACGCTGTTTATGTGGTAGACCTCAATCAACTCGCCATTACCAAACAAATTAAACTACAAGGTTGGTCTGAAGAAATGTTGTTGTTGAATAATAAACTCTATGTATGCAACAAAGAAAACCAACATCTCTTTGTATTGAATACCCAAACAGATGAATGGATAGATAGTATTCAAATAGGATATGGCTCTTCAAGTATTACATTAGATGATGAAAATAAAATTTGGGTGTCTTGTGCTGGTAAGGACAATCTATATCAAGGTAAAATTGTAAAAATCAATCCAGCAAACCATGAAGTGCTTAAAGAATTTAGTTTCCCTATGAACAATGCGCCTGGTAAAATTGTATTCAATAGCCAAGACAAAAAAATATACTTTCAGTTGAAGGATATTTATAGAATGGAAACCAGTTCGAGTTCATTACCTACTAATCCATTTATCCTATCCGACAAAAGAAACATCTATAGCTTTGGGCTGATTAATGATAAAACCTTTGTATCTGATGCA
>JBMLPO010000430.1:0-1234 GCA_049242065.1 Bacteroidia bacterium | reverse complement strand
TATGATTCCGGGTCCATTAAAACCAGGCTATTACCATCTTTATACAAATACTGCATTTCTTTGAATTCAACACGTACCATTTCCACACTTTCACCTGCACGGTAGCGGTGTTCCATTTGTTTTCCGGTTTTTACGTTTTTTAATACAACCTGATAGAATGCACGTAAATTACCCGGTGTACGGTGTTGGTATTCCATAACCTGGCATAATTCATTGTTATGTTTAATGAAACAGCCTTTAAATAAATCTCCGGTATTAGCCATAATAGTCTCTAAATAATTTTCAATTGAGGGGCGAAAATAACCAAATGCCTGAAATTCGCCACTATTTTATATGATGATTCGTTTTAGACATTGATTCTTCTGTATTCTTGGATTCTTTTGATAATAGCTAGCAAAAAGCCGATAATCATGATAATGGTACCTGCCCAAACTAAATTTATCCAAGGAAATACTATGGCTTTCATGATTATGAACTCGCCACTTTGGTCCTTTTCAGAAGTCTCGATGCTAATGGTTCCTTTAACTGGATCAACACCTTTGAATGCAAATTTTAATTTGGCCTCATCAACCAAAGCATCATAACTAATGGCTTGGTTATTTTGAACCCCATACATAGGCATGGCATCATAAGTTTTATCTAAAGTATGAACCTTCAACTCAGCTCCCAATAATACTTGAAGATTTTTCACATTCAAATCCTCTGGATCGGCATTGGTGTTTACACCTACCAAAACAACCCAAGCATTATTGGTATAAATGGTATCTCCCGGTTTTACTGAATGTGTTTTGGTATTGATAAATTTAGGATCTGCTTTCTGAGAAGGAACTGAACTCACATAGGTAAATACATCATGACTCAAATAGTGTTTGGTATCGGGATTAGCAACCAAACCAAACTTAGGATTGATTTGACCATTTGGATATAAATCAAACTCATAATCTACCTCTCCTTTTGAATTCAGTTTCTGGTAATTCACCTGGTAATAGGTATTTACCCAATGTTGTGAATCCTTTTTATAGGTGATGATATAATCACCCATTTTATTGGCTTTTCCTCTTTCAAGAAAGATATTTTCTACGTTCTCTTTGTTGCTGAATTCGGGATTAAGAGCTTGTCCACTTTCATTTATAGAAATGACTTTTTTATTGGCAGATGAAACCAAAACACCCAATAATAAAACACCAAATCCAATATGAGCCACACTTGCCCCAGCTAGTTTTATTTTTCCTTT
>JBMLPO010000429.1:3788-13657 GCA_049242065.1 Bacteroidia bacterium | reverse complement strand
TCCTTTGACCAGACTTGAAAATACCTACAATAAAAACACAGGAACTAAATTATACGGAAAGTTCGAATTTCAGTATGATGTAATTGATAATTTAAAAATCAGTACTCGTTTTGGTTATACCAAATATGATGGAGAAGCCAAGAATTTCACCCCATTGGTGTTTTATGGTCCGAACAATGTAGACAATACCATGAATGCAGACGGATCTACAGTTATTGGAAAAAATAACCGTGTATCACATGAAAAAACAGGAAATTTCAATTATACCTGGGAGACCTTTGCGAATTACAATTTCAAGTACAAAGAAGACCATAGCTTTGAAACGGTATTAGGATTTGCTTTATCAAGAAATTATGGAAATGCAATTGGCGCTTCTCGTCAGGATGTTCCATTTAACTCTTGGGAATTTGCTGATTTTACTGCTGCAACTGGAACCAATACAGCAACCAATCCTACAGCATTAGACGGATATTACTATCAGTACTTCAGAAGAAACTTATCTTCATTTGCGCGAATTAACTACGATTACAAAGACAAATACTTGGCATCAGCAACCATTAGAAGAGATGGATCATTTGCATTTGGTGTAGATAATAAATTTGCAAATTTCTATTCAGGATCATTAGGTTGGGTTATTTCTAAAGAAGATTTCTTTAAATCAGAATTCATCAATAATTTAAAATTAAGAGGTAGCTACGGTGCCATTGGAAATGAAAATGTAAATCCACAGTTTGTAGGAATTATAGTAGGAGGTCCAAGTTATGGTCCTACTGGAAACAGCAACGGATACACATTTGGCGATGCATTTTTCCCTGGTTCAACAGTGGGATCAGCTGCTAATCCAACATTGAGATGGGAAAGACAGATTCAGTCGAATATTGGATTTGACATGATTTTCCACAAATACAAATTCTCATTAACAGCAGATTTCTTCACAAAAGAAGTTGATGGACTTTTATTTACACCATCAGCATCTTTGTATTTAGGAACAGTTCCTATTCCAACTGCTAATATTGGCTCAACAAAAAGTACTGGAGTAGATATCACCTTTTCTTACCATGAAACCATTGCTAAGAAAGTAAAAATGAGCAATTCAATCACCGTTACTTCTGCTAAAAACGAAGTTACAGCTACCAATACAGATGGTTCTGCTAAGATTTTTGGTGGTTATTATTTCAACGGACAATCACAAAGTGTAACAGTATTTGAAAAAGGATTTTCACCGGGTTATTTCTATGGTTACAAAACCGATGGATTGTTTCAGAATGAAGGAGAGATTGCTGCACATGCCACCCAAACAGGAGCAAAGCCTGGTGATATTCGTTTTGTGGATATCAATGGTGATGGAATCATTAATGCAGATGACAGAACACAAATTGGGAATCCATTCCCAGATTTTACATTGGGTTGGAATCTAACATTGGAATATAAAAACTTTGATTTATCAGCATTCACCTATGCATCAATAGGTAATGATATTTATAGAGCTTATGAGCGTAATGCCAACTATACCAATAAAGACAGAAGAATATTGGCGAGATGGACTGGAGAAGGCTCAACAAATGATGCAGAAAATCCTAGGTATTCATTTGTAGACGCCAATAACAACGCAAGGGTTTCTGATAGATATGTAGAAGATGGTTCATTCATCAAACTAAAAAACCTTCAAGTTGGTTATACTTTACCAAATCTATTTAAGAAGAAAAACTTCAATAAATTAAGAGTTTATGTTCAGATCAAAAATGCATTTGTTATTACCAAATACACTGGCTTTGATCCTGAAATTGCAGGAGGCGTTCTCGATTCTGGTATCGACAGAGGAGCATACCCACAAGCAAGAATTTACTCATTCGGAGTTGATGTTAAATTTTAATCCTATCACTAAATCAAACTAAAATGAAAAGAATTTTATTAAGCACATTGATGTTGACGATGGTGGTAAGTTTACTATCATCTTGTAAAAAATGGGTTGAATACGACCCAAGAGAAGATTTCAAACAAACTGAATTAGATTATTTGAGGTCTGAAAGCGACTATAGAACCATGGCAGTGAGTGTTTATACTCCATTACAATGGTTAAATCAATCTGTTGTTGTTGGAGAAATAGCTTCAGACAACGCAGTAAGTGGAGGCGAAAACGCATCGGATGTTATCTCTTTACAACAAATTGATGACTATACCCATACACCTATCAACTCTACATTAACTGAATTATGGCAAGCCGCTTATGAAGGAATAAATCGTGCCAATTACTTACATCAATATAAAAGTAAAAATCCTTCAGGCGCTACTGTAAACTTTGCTGGAAAAGAAGCTCTATATGGCGAAATTTATTTTTTAAGAGCCTATTACTATTTCCATTTACTTAGATTTTTTGGTGATGTTCCTTTGTTTGTTGATGGACGTTTGAGTCTTGCTGATTCAAAAACATTAAAAAGAAGTCCAAAAGCAGATGTTTACAGACAGATAGAGGCCGACTTACAAGCTGCGATTACTGTATTGCCTGCCTCACAAGTTCAAAAAGGAAGAATAACTAAATACGCTGCGCAATCATTATTAGGTAAAGTGTATTTATACCAAGAAAAATATACAGAAGCTGCAGCTGTATTAGAAAATGTAATCAATGCCAATGCATATACATTGGTTCCTAATTTTGCTAGTATCTTTTTAGCAAGTGGAGAGAATGGACCTGAGTCGGTTTTTGAAATACAATATTCAAATGCTACGCCATACTACAATTGGGGAGCGGTAACAAGAGGACAAGGTAATTATGCAGTACAACAATGTGGAGTAAGGGGATTGAATGGATCAGATTCTATGCCTTATGCAGCCGGTTGGAGTACCAATTTACCAACAACAGACTTAGCGAATGCTTATCAAGCAGGAGACCAAAGAAAGGATGCAACAATTCTTGATATCGAAGCTTACAAAGCAGCACATCCAAGTTATAATATTACCTATCAAGTTGCTCCTTATAAAAACACTGGATTGTATAATCAAAAGTTTTTACCAAGAAAAGGTCAAACTTCTGGTCAGGTTGAATTGAACTACCTTAATAACTACAGAACGATGAGGTATGCAGAAGTTTTATTAATGGCCGCAGAAGCGCAAGCAAAAGCACCAGCTGCCAATGAAGCCAAAGCAAAAGAATACTTAAACATGGTGAGAAAACGTGCATTTGGTGATGATAACCATGATATCACTGCAAGTGGAACAGCCTTACAACAAGCTATTTTAGAAGAAAGAAGATTAGAATTAGCAATGGAAGGTGAGAGATTCTTTGATTTGGTAAGAACCAAAACAGCCGCATCAAAAATTCCTGGTTTTGTAACAGGTAAACACGAAGTATTTCCAATTCCTATGGATGAAGTTACTATTTCGGGCTTAAGTCAGAATCCAGGTTATTAAACATTAATAAAATCAAACAATGAAATTAACCAAATATATTAGCAGCGTATTCGCTCTCATGGTTTTGATAATGGCATGTAAGAAAGATACATCAGGCGACTTGTCTTTTGTTGAATCTGCATCTGCACCCAAAAACCTATCCATGTTATTTGATATCACACAAGATAATACAGGTAAGGTAAACATACTTCCTACAGGAGATGGCGTATCTTATTATGAAGTTTATTTTGGTGATTCAACAAGTTCACCAGCTAAAGTTTTACCAGGAAAAAGTGCTTCACATTTTTATAGTGAAGGTGTATTTCAAGTTAAACTTATTGCTTATTCAGCTTCAGGTAAATCAACTGAATATACCAAAGCACTAACTGTTAATTTTAAAGCTCCAGAAGACTTACAATTAACAGTAACTAAGGATCCTGAGAATAATTTCAAAATCAAAGTATCTGCAACAGCATTGTATGAAACCAGCTTTAAAATTTATTTTGGAGATGTTGATAATGAAGACCCAATTACCTTTAATGAAGGGCAATCTGTTGAACATACTTATTCTAAAATTGGCACATACAAATTAAAATTAGTTGCTGTAAGTGGTGGAGCTGCAACAGCAGAAATCCAACAAGATGTTAAAATAGAAGACCCATTGGTATTGCCATTAACGTTTGAATCAGCCACCTTATCTTATGATTTCATCAATTTTGATGGAGGAGGAGTAACCATCATAGACAATCCTCAAAAATCAGGATTGAATACCAGTAACAAAGTTGCTAAGATGGTAAAAAGTGCAGGTCAGGTTTGGGGAGGAAGTTTCATTAACTTAGGCTCGAACATGAATTTCACTGATAATAAAATCTTCAAAATGAAAGTGTATTCACCACGTGTGGGAGCAAAGGTTTTATTAAAAGTAGAAAACCAAGCAGCAAGTAGTACTAATTTCGAAAAGGAAGTAGTTACAACAGTTGCCAATGCTTGGGAAGAGTTAATTTTTGATTACAGTGCAATTGATGCTACCAAAGATTATAACCGTGTTGTTGTGATATTTGAATTAGGCACAATGGGTGATGGTTCTCCTAATTTCACATTCTTATTTGATGATATCAGTCTTGTTAAATCATTAGGAACAGAGATTCCATTAACATTTGACCAAAGTGGAGTTGATTATACATTTACCAATTTTGATGGAGGTAATGTAAGCATAGTTGATAATCCATTTAGTGGTACTGGTAATACGAGTGCTAAAGTTGCTAAAATGGTTAAAGGTGCAGGTCAAACATGGGGAGGAAGTTTTATCAGCTTGAGCACACCTATTAACTTCAATAGCAGCAAAACTTTTAAAATGAAAGTTTACTCTCCAAGAGTGGGAGCAAAAGTTTTATTAAAAGTAGAAAATGCAACAGATGGCGGAATCAACTTTGAAAAAGAAGTTTTGACAACAGTTGCAAATGGTTGGGAGGATTTAACCTTTGACTATAGTGCCATCAACACAGCCAATTCATATTCTAAAGTAGTAATCATTTTTGATAATGGAACTATGGGCGATGGGTCGGCCAATTTCACATTCTATTTCGATGATATCCGTCTTAATTAAAAACGATTAACATGAATCCATTTAAAATAACAGCAAGCATTTTATTATCAGGAATGATGATCCTGAGTGCGTGCAAAAAAGAAACCTATAAGTTTGGGGAAATCAAAACTCCTGAAGGACTTCAAATGAGTTTAAGTGTTGCAGGCGTATCTTCTACACAACCAGATGGAGATGGTAGTGGAAGTGTTGATTTCACAGTATCTGCCAGTAATGCACTAACTTATCATATAGATTTTGGAGATGGAACCAGTAAAGAAGTTCCATCTGGAAAAATAACTTACAAATACAGAACACCGGGTACAAAAACCTATCAAGTTGTTGTAAATGCAATTGGTAAAGGTGGGGTTATGAGCACTGTTTCACAAACAGTAAGTGTTTATGTGGCATTTGATATTCCACCAAGCATGATTGAGTTTTTAACCAAAGGTTCATCAAGAACATGGGTAACTGCCAAAGACCAACCTGGGCATTTTGGTGTAGGACCAACAACAGATTTTTCGCCAATCTGGTATGCTGCAACACCTAATTCAAGGGAAGCTTGTGCCTATGATGATGAAATTACCTTTACAAAAGAAGCAGGTAATACCATAGCAATGGAAGTAGTAAACAAAGGTGAATCATTTTCTATTGAAGCTGCAACTGCATTTTATGGCTTTAGCGGTAAAGATGGTTGTTATGCAATCAATACAGGCGGTAAGAAAAACCTGGCATTTATGGATGCAAGTTCAGGTTCAACAAGTTCAAACTCCACTAAAATTCAATTTATTGTTCCTGGCAATGGAATCATTAATTTTGGAACAGGAGCAACTGAATATGAAATCTTATCTATTTCAGATACAGAAATGCATTTAAGAAGCGTTGGTGTAACCGGACTTGCTTGGTACATGAAATTAACTCCAAAACCATAATATGAATATCTCTAGAACTTTATTTGTTTTATTAATTACTGTATTTATCTCTTGCAGTAAAGCACAATCGCCAACACCAGACGATAGTGCTCCAACAGGACTTACCATTAAAGCGACAGTTAGTGATGACAATAGCGGAAATGTTAGTTTTGAAGCAAAAGCAGCCAATGCAGTTGACTATGAATTTGATTTTGGAAATGGTGTTTATAAGTCGGCAGCAAGTGGTGTGATTATCTACAAATATCCTCAATCGGGCAATTATACGGTAAAAGTATTGGCAAAAAGTGCTGGAGGAAAATTGGCATCAGAAGTAATTAATATTGTAGTTAAGGTTGGATTGTCGTTGATATGGTCTGATGAATTCAATTCAGCGGGCGCACCTGATCCTGCTAAGTGGGGATATGATATAGGAACTGGTTCTGGTGGATGGGGAAATCAAGAAGCCCAATACTATACTAATCGTACAGACAATGTAGTGGTTTCAAATGGCACATTAAAAATTACTGCGAAAGCTGAATCTTACAATGGAAGCAATTATACCTCTGCAAGGATGTTAACCAAAGGGAAGTTTTCATTCCAATATGGCAGGGTAGATGTGAGAGCTAAATTGCCTGCTGGTGGCGGAACTTGGCCTGCAATATGGGCTTTGGGCGATGATATCAGCACTGTAGGATGGCCTGCTTGCGGAGAAATAGACATCATGGAACACGTTGGAAACAGTTTAAACAAAGTACACTTTACTCTTCATTACCCTGGTCACAGCGGAGGAAATGCAACAGGAACCAGTAAAATGATTCCGAATGTTACAACTGAATTCAAGGTTTATTCAATTATTTGGACAGCAGAATCAATTGTATTTTTAGTTGATGATGTGCCACAATATACCTTTCCTAATAGCTCATCAGTTCCATACAATAAAAAGTTCTTCTTGATATTGAATGTGGCGATGGGTGGCACCTTTGGAGGCGCAATTGATCCTGCATTTAAATCGGGAACAATGGAAGTTGATTATGTAAGGGTTTACCAATAAAGATTCAATTATATTTAAAATAAAGGGCGACGCGAATTAATCGGGTCGCCCTTTTTTGTTTATAAATTCAATTCATAGGAAGTGCTTCTGCCGCCACCTTTTGAAACAAAGTAACCCGCATCTCTTGCTTCTTGTAGATCTCTTGTGGCAGTAGCTTTAGAGGCCTTAGTTATACCCATGTATTTGGCTGTATTCATCCCCCCAATAAAACCTTCAGGCCCCTCTTCAAACATTCTGTTAACAGCTTTCAATTGGCGTTCATTGAGCAAGGCCCCATACGTTTTAAAGAACTGTGATTTCTTAGCGGTAAATTTCATTTCATCTTTTGCCAATTCTTGCGCCTTCAAAACAAGCTTGTTAAAATACTTCAACCATGAGTTTACTTCATTTGAACTTTGTGCCTTTTGTAATGAAGAATAATAGGCTTTTTTATCTGCTTCTATTGCTGCAGATAAACTAAACAATACGGGAGAACCGAGACCTTGAGAAAGTGCTTTTTCTGCAAGAGCTCTTCCTATTCTTCCATTTCCATCTTCAAAAGGGTGTAGGCTTTCGAAATATAAATGAGCTAGAGCAGCACGTAATACAGGATTCATTAATTCGTGTTCTGTTTCATTAAACCAGCTGATAAAAGTTGACATTTCAACAGGCAGTGCTATACTAGGTGGGGCTTCAAAATGTACCCTTAGTTTTCCCATTGCTCCAGAAACTACTTGCATAGGCTCTGGATGTGTTCGGTATTGTCCTACCAAAACATTCACATCACCTTTCATGAGCTTTTTGTGCCAACGAAAAAGCATTTCTTCATTTAATGGTGATTTAAAAGTTTTTCTAACATCTACCATTAACTCCGCAATCCCTTCTGCTTTTTTATCCTTTAATTTTTCATTTGATTGAAGCAAACCAAGTTTCTTTTTTATGGAGGATAAAACATCTTTTTTCGAAAGTACTTCTCCTTCTATACTTGAAGTTTTTAAAGCTTCTTTCATCATTATTTTAAGCAATGAGTCGAGTTGTTCTTCCTCACTTAATCCTTCCTGAAAGCCCTTTAAATAGCCGGTATTTGTTAGAAATAACTGCAACACTTCTTCCGACAGCTCATTGCTGTACTTAAACTGAAGCCAATCTTCTTGTTGCCAATTATACGCTTTTAACATTCCCTTTTTCTCCTATCAAAAATACAAAATGAGCCGATTAAAAAAAATATTCGGCTCATTTTTTTAATATTTATGAGCCGATTAAATGAATTATTCGGCTCATAAGTTGAGATTTAAAATTACTTGGATAGCTTGAAGACGCTTATTTCATTGGTGTTGAGAGTAAAATTGATAGGCTGATTAAGTTGAATTTTATTAGATTTTGTTTTACTTAATAATTGGATGTTGTTTGCTCGAACAAATGATTTTAAATCTTCATGATCTAAACTTATTTCACCCTTATTTAATTCAGGATTTAAAAGGAATAAAAAGATCTCCTTTTTATTGTTTTCAGTCATAACAAAATGGAGTCCGTTTTTGGTCTTAAACTCATATGGACTAATTGGGTGGGTTCCATAAACGGCTTCTTGATTGATGTTCATCCAATTGCTGAACTCAGCTAATCTTACATAAGCCATGCTATCCCAATCGCCATTGGGGCCTGGCGCAATATTTAGTAAATAATTTCCACCTCTTGAAATAATTAAAGCCAAGTTTTTAGCAATTTGTTTGCTCGTTTTGTATTGGTCATTCTTTACATAACTCCAGCTATTTCCCATTGTCATGCAAGTCTCCCACGGGTAGGGAAGTGGCTTATCTGGAATTTGTTGTTCGGGTGTTAAGTAGTTTTGATTGGGTCCTTCAACGGCTCTATCAACCACAATTAAACCCGGTTGTTTCTTTCTACCTTCGAACGCAATGCTATCCATATTGATGTCTTGGTGAACAGGTTTATAACCCCATCTTGGAGAAGTTTCTGTCATGGGTTGAACCCAGCCACCATCAAGCCATAAGATATCAACTTTCCCATAATCACTTAGCAATTCATTGATTTGATTTTGAGTGAATCGTTTGTAGGCATTCCATTTTTCAGGATACTTGTTTAAATCATAATTGGGATTTCTATCATAGGGTGGAAATTTGGGATCCCAATAATCTTTGTTGTGCCAATCTGGTTTTGAGAAATAAGCCCCAACCCATAATCCCTGTTTTCTAAAGGCATTAAAAATCTCCTTTGTTACATTAGCTCTTGGATGGTTATGAAAAGGCGTCTCTTTTCCGGTTATTTTATAATCAGTAAACTTTGAATCAAACATACAAAAACCATCATGGTGTTTGGTGGTAAAAACCATGTATTTCATACCTGCATTTTTAGCAGCAATGGCCCATTTTTCAGGTTGAAAATTGATGGGATTAAATGTCGTTTGTAAACCCTCATATGATTTAACATATTCAAAATAATTATTTGCATAAGGACCTCTGCGCTCGCACCAGCCCTCATCTTCAGGACAAATACTCCAGCTTTCAACTACTCCCCATTGACTATAAGGCCCCCAATGCATGAGTAAACCAAACTTATAATCTTGCCAGGTTTTTAGCTTTTGTACAACCAAAGAATCTTTGCTTGGATAATACTTTTGGTGGGTATGATCTTGAGCAAAAGCCGATAAACTTATCAGCATTAAGAAAGCGCAAATTGTATTTTTCATCAGTAAACTTCTATTTCATCAATAAACATCCAAGCATCACCATTCACTCCTCTCCAAGATGGCATTTTACCTAGTTTGTTCAATTTTATTTTCAGGTATCTTGTTTCAATATTAGTTTCAAATTCAGCCTTTAACTCATAGATAGCAGTTGGCATTTTTTCTCCTACATGACTATTTACTGCCTTTGCTGTAGGTAAGTATTTAACTGTTTTGATATTGAATTCAAAAGGAGTTACTTCTAATGAATGAGGC